>CAJQNM010000097.1 GCA_905479665.1 uncultured Saprospiraceae bacterium | reverse complement strand
CTCTGCACCAGGGCATTCTCAGTTGCGGCTAGCCAACTGTTGATTGCAGCTGCATTTGCTCCGCCACATTCCAGAGTCAGGTCGTCCACTGTGGAGCAATCTACCAGCGGATCACGAGCAATAGTAAAAGTCTGTACACATTCTGCCATACGCCCGCAATGATCTGCTACCGTGTAGGTGTACTCGTATGTAGTCCCTGGACAGTCGGGCGCACCAGTGATGACCGGCCCAGTTAATTCCACACTAAGATTCCCGCATTCAGCAGTAACTGATGGGTCGGTAGGACTCACTACAATATCAGCTGCGAACATCACATCTTGGTCGGCAAGACAGACAATGGTTGGCAATGTATTGCTTTCAACAGTAAACGTCTGCATACATCGCTGCCTGTTATTTGCCGAATCCTGAAGTAAGTAGGTTCGAGTAATCGTCTGAATATCTCCCGGACAACCACTGTCTCCTGGAAAAATTGTCGATACTAATCCGGTCACATCACCACAGGATTCAAGTACGATGGGATCGTCGAAACGTGGCAGCGGAATATCTAGCCTACAACCCAGATCTTGATCGACAATATTTGAGCAATCCACAACTAGTCCATTATCACCTCTGGCCGTATGCTTTCGCGTTTGTGTCGGAGCAGTGCTGATTAACCAGGGATCAATGGTCGAATTGACAGGGAAGGTCTTGACGACCGTGACCTGTTCACCATCAAGCACCTCGGTGGTTATGATCTCATGATATTGCTGAGCAGAGAGAAAAAGGGGGAAAACCAAAAAACAAATAGAGCGGTTCGTAAAACACGAATTTGCATTTGATTTGATTTTAAAGGCTAAATAATTTTGAATGGTTTGCATGAAAGATAGTCATATGTGTTAGCTTTCTATGCATTCCAGCGTGCTCAGATAAAAAATAAAATGAGGTAACTTAAGTTTCGGTAGTAAAATTTTGTAAATAGTGATTGGCTCCGCTCCGAAGAGTCTCGCGACTTTCGAGAGTCGCGGACTGGCAAACATTTTGCGGTCCCGCGGTACCGCGGGATGACAAAAGCCGCCGCTGCCACCCATCCGTTTCACGGTCATATCTCTTCATGGTACACCGTACCATGATTTCTCCTTCGTCGAAAATCGTTCATTGATCTTAACGGGATTGGGCGTAATGATTTGATAATCAAATTTGCATATCGATCTCTCTGCACAGAGAAGACATCATTGTTCGCGATTCATTGCTCATGTTTATTCTGACGCTGCGCTTTCCAATTTTCAAAATCTTGTTTAGACTCATCTGAAGTCATTGGATACAATCCGACAATGGTTTGGCCTGCCAAGACGCGCTCTGTGACAAAGTCTTCATAGAGGGTCATGCGAACGGCCTCATCGGCAAGGTCATCAGCCAAGTCAGCTGGAATGACTATTACACCATCATCATCGCCTAAGATGACATCGCCAGGGAAAACCGCAACATCGCCGCATCCAATGGGTACATTAATATCAATCGCTTGATGAAGTGTGAGATTGGTGGGTGCGGAAGGGGTATTATGGTAGGACGGCAGATCTAGCTCAGCAATCAAGGCAGCATCTCTAAAACCCCCATCGGTGACCAGACCGGCACAACCTCGCACCATTAATCTACTTGCTAAAATCGAACCAGCCGATGCTGCCCTAGCATTCTTCCTGCTGTCAATCACCAAAACCGAACCGGGAGGACAAGACTCGACTGCCACCCTTTGTGGATGTTTGGGATCTTTAAAAACCGTAATTGGATTCAAGTCTTCGCGGGCAGGAATGTATCTCAATGTATAGGCTTCCCCAACCATCGTCGGTTTCCCTGCAGCAAGTGGACGGACACCTTGGATAAACTGATTCTTAAAGCCCAATTTAAACAATGCGGTAGATACGGTTGCAGTACTGACTTTCTTTAATTTCTCTCGAGTCGAAGCTAACATAAAACCAATGTTTAGTACTTTAAATAGGGATTGACCTCTCGTAAGATAGTGATTATATAAAACAACAGAATTAAACTAGGGAGTAATTTGAAATTGCCCTTTATATGTTCGTTCTTTATAAATCTTAGCTTACAAAAACTAGTGCAGATTTTAAACCTGCCGACGCCATTTTATTGATCAGATGTTAGGAAAAGTATTATTAGCTATAGCGGGATTTGCACTCGCAGCAACGGTTGCCCTAATTATACTTGGTTATTTGCCCTTAGCAGGAATCCCGATGCTGGTCACTTTCATTGCCCCGGCAATCTATGGGCACATCAACAAGAAATATAAGAGAATTTCCTTTACATTTTGGGTTTTCGCCTTTCTCGTAGCTGCCATGTATTACCCCGTCCTTTTTATTGACTGGGGGTTCAGCACCAAAGTACTAGTCATCCCGATGTTGCAACTGATAATGTTTGGCATGGGCACAAAATTGAGCCTTGCAGATTTCAGAACTGAACTAAGGAAACCCAAAGGAATCATTGTCGGAACGTTGATGGTGTTTGGCATCATGCCGATCGTTGGCGTATTGGTCGCCAAAGCTTTTCAGTTTCCACCAGAAATCGCTGTCGGTGTCATTCTTATCGGGGCCTGCCCAGGAGGTGCTTCATCTAATGTCATGGCCTTTCTAGCGAAGGGCAATGTGGCGCTCTCCGTTAGTGTCACCACCATTGCCACTTTACTAACGCCCATTGTAACGCCAGCGATCATGAAGATATTCGCCAATGAGCTGATCGAAATATCCTTTCTAAAAATGATGTTGTCCAGCTTTAATCTAATTATTGTTCCCGTGGCCGCGGGCCTGGTCAGCCACCAGATTTTATATAGCAAATCACCGTGGCTGAAAAACGATCGAAATGTGATTGGCCTCGGACTCCTCTTTAGCATCGGGTGTGCTTTAAGTATAACTCCAATTTTTCCGAGCTTTCTTACTGCCTTGAAGCCAGGATTTATTTTAGGTTTTGGACTTTCTGCCATTGTCTCTTTCACAAAGGTGATCGTAAGGCGGTTGTCCGGGCCACAAGACTGGATGGATAAAATCCTACCTTCCTTATCAATGGTTGCTATTCTACTATTTGTAACCATCGTGGTGGCATTAAACCGCGACAAATTATTAGTGGTAGGACTTCTTCTGGTGGCCGCCTCTGCCGTTCACAATTTTATCGGCTATGTGTTGGGATATTGGGGCAGTCGGGCAGCCGGCCTGTCCATCCAAGATAGTCGCACACTCTCTATCGAAGTCGCTTTAAAAAATGGTGGTCTTGGAATGGGTCTGGCGCTTGATGCACTCAATAATGCAAATGCTGCCTTGGCACCAATCGTGTTTGGAAAGTGGATGAATATATCAGGGTCTGCCATTGCGAATTACTGGCGAGGCAAACCCACGGGAGAAGAAGATCCACCATTAGAAAGTGATAACTGATAAATTAAATGATCGTTT
This sequence comes from uncultured Saprospiraceae bacterium, assembly GCA_905479665.1. Taxonomy (GTDB): domain Bacteria; phylum Bacteroidota; class Bacteroidia; order Chitinophagales; family Saprospiraceae; genus CAJQNM01. The sequence goes on along the minus strand of CAJQNM010000097.1, from coordinate 3,391 downwards.
AGGCAGAAGCTATTTTCCTAAAACCACCATACGTATTAGTCGAGATTCAAGTGAGAATAATATTCTTAAATACAAGATGATGAAAAATTGTTCGCGCCGTGCTTTTGTGTCTTCCTTGGCCACTTGTTCAATGGCAAGTATTTTCAGTCCTCTACTTGCATTAGCGGGCCCAGATCGAAACAAAGTAAAGATCACCGACATTAAGACGATGATTTTCCAAGGACCCAAAGGCAGAAATTACACTTTGGTTAAAGTTGAGAGCGACGCCGGACTCTTCGGTATCGGTGAAGCGTATGGTTCACCAGGTCTTGGTATCGTTGATGAAATTCACGGGCTTAAGGATTTGTTTATTGATAAAGATCCCCTACAAATTGAACGTCTTTATACTGGACATAACTTCGCCACCTATCGATATACAGATGGAAGCGCCCATGCCCAACAGCGAGCCATGAGCGGCATCGAAATGGCCTTATGGGATTTGGCGGGTAAAATTCTCGACGTTCCTACGCATACCTTGTTGGGTGGAAAGTTTCGAGATCGAGTGCGTTTATATGACCATCATACCCCTAAGGATTATAGCGATAAAATTGCTTGCAAAGACTGGGCGGATGCCGCCAAAGAACGTGCTAACGGCATTACCATTCATAAACTCGGAGTCCCGAGGACCACAGCAACCAATGACTTTGGTTTTGATCCATCCAATCGTCTACTATCGAGCAAAGGACTGAGTAAGCTAATCGAAGGCTATGAAAATGTCAGAGACGCCATCGGCTGGGATCACGATCTGATGATTGGCTGCCACTGGGAGTTTGATCTAAGAACTGGCATCGACCTTGCCAAAGGTCTTGAGTCCATTAAGCCTTTGTGGCTTGAAGATCCTTTGCCCGTGTCCTATAATGATGGCTGGAAGCGTCTCTCCTCTATGTCTCCAGTGCCAATTTGTACGGGTGAGAATTGGATGCGACAGGCGGAAGCGCTGCCTTTTATCGTCAATTCGGCCATTGACATTGTGCACTTGGATTTACGCAACTCCGGAGGATTTTCAGAAAGCAAGAGAATTGCTCAATTGGCAGACTTGCACTTTATGCCTGTTGGAAATCACAATACGGGGAGCATTGTCAATGGCATGGCATCGGTAAATTGGGCAGCATCTATCAGGGACTATTTGGCTTGTGAGACCGTCTATTTTGAAGGCGGCTCAGCTGATGATATTATTCTTCATGACGGACCTCTTTGCAAAAACGGATATGTTGAGGTCTCCGAAAAGCCTGGTCTGGGCATTGAACTCAATCCCGATCAGGTCAAGGCAAATTTATTGCCCGGTCAGAGCTGGTGGGAATAAGGGAGTACCATGGCAATGGCAAATATTAATATGATACTATAAATTTCAAGTATTGTCATATAAGAAATCCCTATATCCACGGAGCCTACAAAAATCTTTCTGCACTAATTTTGCAATATTTTTTTTAGCACCTAAATTCTTTTTGCGAAAGGGTGGTAAAGGGTAGTCAAAAGATCGGTTGAATGACTGGTAGAAATATCAAGAGCTCAGGCACAGAAGAGAGAATCGAGTGACGCAAAAAATCCGTTATGCTTCTTTGACTAGGATCTCTTAGGCCTCATCCCCCAGAAGGTCATGCATGAACATCGGCATCACAGGGTCCTGATAATCGAATGCGAATTAATAGGCTACTTACCCTTCGATTTCCGGATGAAACGGAGTTAAAAAGATGCCTCAGCTTGACCGCTCTAGCATTGGTTTTAACTACATCATCTTGCAGTAGTGACAAAGATGCTTCTGGTTCTAAATTTCTTTCCACAGATCAAAAATGAGTTTAATATCCAGCTACCAAACTGCCAGAAAGCCGTCATCTTCCTTACTATTTTGCTATTTTAATGGCTAAATATTTTAGATAATCGAAATGAAAAATATGGAAGTGAGAGCAAAACTTAGCCGAACATGGGGAATCTCCCTGATCGCATGTGTCGCGATGCTATTTACGTTTATCAATAAAAGTGTGGCCCAACATGGTCCATCTTCTGAAGATGTGATGCCCATACAAGCAAAAATGTCTTCAGAAGATATCATTGCAACCCTGCGCATGCCGGCAAACAGCACCGGAAACATCGCCGACGCAGTGGAGGCCGCTACGGGTACACGAGGCTGGATGTTTGCCGATATGAAATCCATTACCGTCGAAGGCAAAATTGTCGGACAGGCATGGACAGCGCTATTGCGACCTGTGCTCAAAAATGACACGAAAGAATATCCGAACTATGCCTTACAGATTTTGGATGAGGCTCCCGCGGGCAGTGTGCTGGTCTATGTGCTTGAAGAAGGCTTAGAGATCTCGGGTATTGGCAATCTGATGGCCACCACCGCCAATGCACGAGGGTTGGAAGGCACAGTGATTGACGGCGCCGCGCGTGATGTGACCGAGATTCGAAGAATTGGTCATCCCGTATTCGCCAGAAGAATTAGTCCCGCTACTTCAGTGGGTCGCTTAGTAAGTGTTGCTAAGCAGACCCCTGTGATGTGCGCTGGGGTCATGGTGCATCCTGGGGATTACATTGTCGGTGACGGAGATGGTGTGGTGGCTGTACCAGCCCAAGCTGCTGAAGAAGTAATTAGGTTATTGGCAGATTATGATGATAAGGAGTCAAAAATGGTTCCGATCATACTCAAAGAGAAGTCATTGCTGAAGGCGTTGGAAATTTATGGTCGATATTAATTGTACTGATAGCTATTCATCAGCTAAAATCTATCATCAACCAATGAACTATTACTTTCCTTTGCTGGTCTTACTTTTTTCTTTTACAATACCTGTCGATGTATCAGCTCAGACCACTGTGTCAATCGAAGGAAATGCCTTTTACATCAATGACAAACCTACTTACGAGGGCAGAAATTGGCAAGGCAAGAAGATCGAGGGACTGCTCCTAAATGCCCGATTGGTGCAAGGAATATTTGACGATCTCAATGAAGAGACAAAAGTCAGATGGAAATACCCAGACACGGGTGAATGGGATGCGCAAAGAAATACGGACGAGTTTGTATCGGCCATGGAAGATTGGCATGCCCATGGCTTGCTCTCATTCACCATTAATATGCAGGCCGGAAGCCCTATGGGATATGGCAATAAAAATTGGTATAATTCAGCCTATCACGAAGATGGTCGCTTGAGAAGTGATTACTTGCAAAGACTGACCAAGATACTCGACAAAGCCAATGAGCTAGGAATGATTCCCATTCTAGGACTCTTCTACTTTGGTCAAGATCAAAATCTACGTGATGATCAGGCCGTCATTCAGGCGACTGAAAACACGATTGATTGGCTTCATGAAAAGAATTATCGCCATATACTTATTGAGGTAGCCAATGAATGCGATA
>CAJQNM010000096.1 GCA_905479665.1 uncultured Saprospiraceae bacterium | reverse complement strand
TTCCGCCAGTCACCGATTTGGATTTCCAGTAAAGCACACAGTACTGACTCAAGATATTGATTTTTATGAATTTGGGTCTTCGCACGAATATCTGGAAATCACTGAAATGCGACAGATTAATCAGGAAATTGCTGAACAATTAGTAGACGAAAAAGTCATGTTGTTCTTGTCGTTATTTGAGCGCCAACGTGTTGGGTACAAGGGGCAACATACAGAATTTATAGAGTGCCCTGATAAATTCAAGCCCAGGTTACACGAATCATTGATCACTGGTGGGGAATTAAGATACTTCATAGGGTTTGCAAACGACCGATACGTTCTAGGTAGCTGTGATCAAGAAACCTCAAAGCATTATGCTGTCAATGCATTTATGTTCTGTCCATCATTGGGTAGATTACTGGATATTCGTTATTTTCAATCCATGACATCGGCAGATTCAGTTCAGACATTTATCGATAAACTGACTTGTGAAAATATTAATTAAACCTGTTATTTACTGAATATCATGCGTAATTTATGAGCATAAATTTAACATCATTTAATGGAAAAATATTTGGGGTTGGTTTTCATAAAACCGGAACAACTAGTCTGCACATTTTTCTTAAATTATTGGGTTACCACGGTACACACTGGCCTGATCGGGTAAAAGGGGTTCATTACCAAAAGTTATGTGCACCACAATTACACGACACAAAGCTGGTTATTGAAATACTGATGCCAGTATTTTCTCAATTTGAAACTTTTTGTGATGTGCCAATACCAGCACTGTATCAGGAACTTGATGATCGCTTTCCGGATAGTCGATTCATCTTGATGGAAAGAAATGCCGAGGAATGGTGGGCATCGTTAGTTAAGCATTGGCATTTAGTAGAAAAACAAAAAAGAATTCTCGATCCGTATGAATATTTACAATACAACTACGGAGGTTCGATCCCTTTATACGAAATAACAATAGATAATAAGACAGAAGTCCTGCATCGCTATAGCAGGCACTTGGAAAGAGTTAAAGATTATTTCCAGGGGAGGTCGAATGCTTTTCTACCTGTCTCTATGCATGATCCTGATATCGCGGAAAGAATTGCTGCTTTTCTTCAATTTAACGAGTTTCCAAACTTTCCTAAGGCCAGGCGCTCATCGGTCTCGGGGCCACCGTCAACAAAATGGTAGCAGGGATATTATGGTATCAGTCAGTAGTTCTTTCAATTCTCCGCTGACGACCAAGATAGGTGTAAAAGAATGCGTGGGCTATGAATGCCAGAGCGGGGGCAATTGAGGATCGAGGATCATAGACAAGTAACACACCTGCCGCAATGGCCACATTTTTCATCCCTAAACTTATTGCAATTGCTTCTGCTATTTGATCATTAAATTGTTGTTTAAGAAAAAACCGGGCAATGAAATAAACACCAAAATCCTGAAAGAATACCAGTCCAAGAAGCATCAGGATTTCTTTCGTATCAAGGTAGCTAAATCCAATTTGCCCTGCTGCGGTACCAAATAATGAAAAAATAAGCACTGATAGTGCAGCTATATTGATAGCAGCATCAAAGGAGGCGATGCGTGTGCAAAGTCTGGGCATGTATCGGGTTACAACATAACTTAATAGCATGGGTAACACCGTCAGAATAAGCATATAACGCGCTAGCGGGACAATATTGATTGACAGAGATGAGGAAAATAGTAGATACATCACAGAAGGGACTACAATTGGACATAGTATCATCGAGGATAATACCAGAAGGTATGCAATTTCAGCATCCGCTCCCTGCAACCTGCTGAAATGGGGTGCTACGAGGGCAACCGGACACAGTGAGGCAAACACCAGGCCGTAAACATATTGTTGATCGGAAACCAGGAAAATTGCCATCAGCCATTGCAGCAATGGAAAAAGAATGAAAAGCAAAATCAGTCCAATTGAAATCTGACCCGTTCTCCCGGTTGAACGGCGGAACTTTTGCCAGTCCATCCCAAGGCCTGCATTGAACATGAGGATAAATAGAAATACTATACCGTATGGTGATATTTCAATTGCCGTATATGGAAACATAAGGCCCAAAATTATGGCAAGAAGTATAGGTATTCCGAAGTATCGATCCATAGTGATATACAATCTTTGTACGAGTATTTAAATGATGAATGTTTATGCCTCAGTCTATCGCGAAAGACTCTCATGATCTATTAAGAACAGCTTTGTAAATGAAGATCTCTAAGACTTTACTGATACTGATGTTTTTACTACTGCTTGTCGGCACGATTGCAGTCTATTTTTATTACAATAATAAAGAAAACAATAACAATACTTCAACGACAATTGTTCCTGGGAAAAAATCTGATGGTCAGCTGAAACTTTACTGGTTTATACCTGACGGATTTCGTGCGGATCCGAAAGTTTTTCCACTCTTCGAATGGGCCAGGCAGGGCAAACTGCCAAATATAAAACGCCTGATGGAGAACGGGTCATATGGCTATTCAATACCAGTGTTTCCGGGCCACACACCAAGCAATTTCGCTACTCTATTGACCGGGACTTACCCAGATACCCACGGTATCGCAGATGGACCAATTCGTCTTGAAGGCTATCCGTTACAGATTGTGGCTCGCAATGGTTTCAGTTCTCATGCGAAACGTATCCCGCCTATCTGGTATACATTGGAAAAATCTGGTGAGAAAGTGAGCTTATTGTCAGTACCCGGTTCTACACCGCCAGAGCTTTCAAAGGGAATAACCATTCGAGGCCGTTGGGGTGGTTGGGGAATGGATTTTCCTGCAATTAATTTCAATTCGGCAAATGCCGTAGAGGTCCGGCGACAGCAGGGTCTTGAGAATAGGCTGTTTGAGCATGGGGCCAACTTAACGCGCTATATTGATCCAGTTGATGCCAATGGATGGCAAGTAAATATTGAGTCTTTTTCCAAGCCATTCGAAATCGAAATGGAAAACTGGGGAGCTAAAGTATTTGGCCTGGTTTACGATACTTCTGATGATAATAGTGAGAATTATGACCGAATCCTGCTGTCGTTGGATAAGAAATCACGTTGGGTAGATCTGGCTGAAGGTGAACGTAGTACGTGGTTGCCCCTGGAGCTAAAATATCAAACTAGTAATGATTACAATTACTACACACCGAAGAAGGGTGACTGGGAACTAAAGATGTCAGAAGTGACCGTCCCAACTCAACTGTACGTCA
>CAJQNM010000095.1 GCA_905479665.1 uncultured Saprospiraceae bacterium | reverse complement strand
TAAAGGAGCTATTCGTTTTTGAGGGATTTCAAAGACAAAAGGTTGATGAGGTCGGTTCTGGCGAGGTCTGTGCCGCCGTAGGGCTAGAAGGTTTCGAAATTGGTGATACGGTAGCCAGTATTGAGAAACCTGAATCGCTGGGCCGCATCAAGATTGATGAGCCCACCATGAGCATGTTCTTTACGATAAATGATTCACCGTTTTTTGGCAAGGAGGGCAAGTTTGTCACCTCCCGCCACATCAAGGAGCGACTGGAGCACGAACTTGAAAAGAACCTCGCCCTGAAGGTTGAGCCAGGAGAAACGGCTGATTCATTTCGGGTCTTTGGTAGAGGCGTCCTCCACTTGGCGGTACTCATCGAGACTATGCGCCGAGAGGGCTATGAAGTGCAGATCGGTCAGCCACAGGTTATTTATCGAGAGATTGATGGTCGCAAGTGCGAGCCCATCGAAATCCTTCACATGGATTCACCGGAAGATCTCTCGGGAAAAATTATCGAAGAGGTGACCAAGCGTCTTGGAACCTTGACCAGCATGACGACTAAAGGCAATCGCTCTTTTATGGAATTTCATGTTCCCTCACGTGGGTTGATTGGGATGCGTAGCTGGATGCTCACCATGACCTCCGGCCAGGCCATCATGAACCATCGTTTCATGGAGTACCAACCGTATAAGGGCCCTATTCCTGGTCGCCAGACTGGATCTCTGATCAGCCTCGAGGCTGGAAAAGCCATTCCCTTCAGTCTCAACAACCTGCAGGAACGCGGCACCTTTTTTATTGATGCAAACGAGGAGATCTATGAAGGTCAGGTGATCGGAGCCAACACCCGTCCTTCTGACCTGAACATCAATGTCACGAAAACGAAGAAGCTTACCAATATTCGTTCGGCAGGTGCGGATGATAAAGTCAAGCTGGCACCGCCGCGAAAGTTCTCATTGGAAGAGGCACTTGAATACATCCAGGGAGATGAGTACGTCGAGGCGACTCCATCTTCCCTGCGCATTCGCAAAATCTTCCTGAAAGAGCACGATCGCAAAAAGGCCAGAACAGCAGTAGCCACAAATGCATAACTCAGGATTACAGGCAGGGATTTTGTCTGGGATGCCAATAGCTTTAACTTTGTGTAAAAACATATGATCTGGGACGAACTTACCTCACCTCAACTAGATAAATTAAGTCGTGATGTAGTCGTTTTTGTACCCATTGCGGCCACCGAGCAACACGGCGCACATCTACCTTTGGCGACCGACCGCATGATCGGATGGCATTTTCTCACCCAGCTCGAAGCCTCGATCAGTGATCGCATCTTACTCCTTCCTCCTGTAGCGATCGGCTGTTCGGAGCATCACATGGATTTTGCCGGGACGCTTACTGTTTCGCACGATGCAATGATTTCCTATCTCGAAGACGTGATTGGTTCGGTCAGTGAGCATGGCTTCAAGCATGTGGTTGTTTTCAATAGTCACGGAGGGAATTCAGCTATTGCACAAGTGCTGGTCGAGAGTCTCGGGCCCCGATTCTCAGGTATACTCCTAGCCATCACCTGGTGGCGTTTAGCAATTGCATCCCTGCTTGCGGAATCGAAGACGGGTGCTGGTGGAGTAGGTCATGCGGGTGAATTTGAGACTTCTTTGATGCTGCTGATTGCACCCCATCTAGTGAATATGGATCTTGCCGTCGAGAAAGCAAACCGTAAGACCTACCCATGGGCAGAAGGAGATTTACTTAGGGGGTCTCACATAAGTCTCTATCGCTCCATGCAAGAGATGACTCCCAATGGCGTGTTTGGCGATCCCACCCATTCCAGCGCTGCTCAAGGACAACGTATCACAGACATTGTGGTCGAGCGATTGTGTCATGTGGTCGACGATCTATTTGTCAATCGGAGCTATGACTTGCCCAAGTGAGCGAATTTAGCGACCTTTTTGTACCAATGAGAAAGCTTTTGTCCTATCGAATGCTTACATGCCTACTGTGCTTGTCTCTTTTTGCCCTGTCTGGATGTGCCTTCTTCAAAAACTCGGAGCCCAAAGGAGGGTATTGGAAAGCTGGCGGAAGCGAGGTACAGCTAGCCATCTTACCTTTTGTCGTTCGATCCCTAAGTGATACCGTGCCCCGCTTTAATGCCGTCGCCCAATTGCGGGATGCCGATCGCAAATCCGGCGTATTGTTGCAGAGAGATTTTTATCGTTATTGTCTGCGGCACATGAATACATACGAGTACCCGAAGAGTTTTATCCAAGACCCCAATGAGACAAATAAAATTCTCAAACCTTACGGCATCAATTATGATGATCTTGAAGACAAAGATCTTGCTGATCTTTCTGACCTGCTGGGAGTAGAGGGCGTTATTTGCGGATTTGTGGATCACCGCTATCCCGATAGGTCGACCGTCTCCGGTCTGCTCAATGGCGGCTTGCGTGGACAGATCATGATTGAGTCAAACATCTATTGGTATGACACCGCCCGCGAACGCCGCCGCTGGCGCTACAATGCACAGCTGCCCAAGGCCAATGGAAAGGAGGACTACAACATCACCAAAGATCTCTTGCGAGAGGCAACAGCACGATTTCCCTTTTAATCAGCTGTCAGCTTTGAGCTATCAGCTAGTTCGAAGTAAATTGATCGCGTATCCCAAGAAAGCTGAAGGCTCACAGCTTAAAGCTCAAAGGCTCACAGCTCACCGCTCTAAAAAATTACGGTTCTGTTATTCAAGGGCAGTATTTTATGTTGCAATTGCAACCAGATAGCCCTTGACAAAACGTGCTTTTCCAGGTCGCGACCTTTGCGTTTCATATCCTGGATGGAATCACGATGAGAAATGGCCTCAACACCTTGCGTTATAATCGGTCCTTCATCTAGATCTGCCGTCACAAAGTGACTGGTAGCGCCAATAATCTTTACTCCCCGCTCATGGGCTTGATGATACGGTCGTGCCCCCGCAAATGCAGGTAAGAAAGAGTGATGGATATTGATGATCCTGTTTTCAAAAACACGCACAAAGCGATCAGTAAGAATTTGCATGTAGCGGGCTAGGATAATAAAATCTATTTTCTGATCCTGCAATAAGGTGATCTGTGTGCTCTCCTGCTCGGCCTTGTTTTTCTTGGTGATGGGGTAATGGTGAAAAGGAATTTTTGCTCGATCAGCAATGACACTTAGTTTTTCATGATTGCTGATGATAAGTGGTATTTCAACCTTCCATTCTCCAGATTCATAACGCTGCAAGATATCGTAGAGACAATGTGATTCCTTACTGACGAAGATGGCCATACGCGCTGGCTGGTCGGTAAAGCGGAGTTGCCATACCATACTGAAATGTTGCCCAATCACTTCCTCAAATTTCTGTCCGATGACGGAGCGCTCTATCTCAAAGTCAGTGAGGTCCCATTCTACCCGCATGAAAAAATGTCTGATCGAGGGATCGACGTGCTGCTCGATATCCACAATATTGGCATCGTACGAAAGAAGGAAACGGGTCACCTGAGCCACAATTCCCTTCTGATCGGGACAATGAATAAGGAGTACTGCGTGATTATTGATTTGCATGCCTGAAAATTAATCCTCTTTTAGATAATATTTCGCCCCTTTAAAAATATATGATTTTGTGTCCTCACCGGGTTGCAGGTATTTTATTTCCCTTTCCATAACATGTTCGACTACTGCGTCATTTGCCAAGAGGGGTTCACGAATATTTATTAAGAATATATTCCGTGCATTTTCCGAAAGTGCCCCGAGGTGCCTGCGAAATATCTCGCTTTTGCGGAGAGATACGTCCAACCATTTTTTTCGTCGCCAAATCCAGATCATCGCCATCGCATCCAGTGAACGCCCGATCAGAATGGCTAGCCAAATTCCGTAATAATCCCATTGAAGATGAAAAGCGAAAAGCCAAGCGAGGACCAGTGTGGCAAGATTGCGAAAAGCCAGCGTACTATGCATGGCTGGCTTTGTATCACCGGCTCCGCGCAGATTTCCTGAGATGACGATACTTGCGGCAGCCAGTGGCATGGATAAAAGGGCGGTCATGAAATACCAATAGGCTCCTTCGATGACCAATTCATTTGCACTCGGATCAAACCACGCAATGATCGTTTTCGGATTGAGGAATGCAAAGAGCGTGAAAAGACTCATCATTAAGACGCCCAATAATATCGCCGCATTTCCTTTACGGAAAGCCGACTGGGTCTGCCAGCGTCCTAGATCCTGACCGATCAATGAGGTCGAGGCAACATTGATCCCCACGACGGGCTGAGCCATCAGTGCTTCTAGCTGAATGATAATCGCCATGACAGCAGCTCCCAGCGTCCCTAATTGAGTAGCTGTCAAAAACGAGAGTAGAATAAGATTGGCCCCTCGACGGAACACCCCTTGCACCCCCGAAGGCAAGCCGATGTCCAAGATGTCACGAAGCAGACGCATGTTCTTCTTCCACCGACTCAGCACCAGCACGATTATGTTGCGACCAGAAAGAAAGAGATAGAGGGCAGCCCCAAAGGATAGTCCACGAGCCGCAATCGTACCAAGAGCTGCTCCGATCACTCCTTGGGCGGGTACGATCCAAAAGCCAAAAATGAAAACATAGTCAAATCCAATATTCAGCAAGACCATGACCATAGTGAGATAGAGGGGAGTTTTCATATCGCCTGCTCCTTGCATGAGGCGCACAGCAACTACTTGAAGCATCATAAAAGGCACTCCGAGAAAAATTATTTGCAGGTATTCTGTCGCCGCTGCAACGACTTCTGCATTTCCTGATTGGTCGATGAGATTGAGTAGTGGCTCGGCCAGCACATAGCCGACGGCCGCGAGCATAATGCCCACCGCACATCCTGCCAACAATGACTGTCGAGTCACCTCGTACATGCGCTGATCATTTTGTGCACCTTTGGCCTGCGCCATCAGACTCATTGATCCCACCGAGACACTGAGCACCAAGATCAGTAAGAGCGCTCGAATTGCATTGGCCATGCCGATGGCTGCCAATGCCTCCGGTCCCAGCTGGCCGATCATCAATGTATCAATGAAGGCAACCGTAGTCTCGAGAAAATTGGTCAAAATCACCGGAAGTGAAAGCAGCCAAATTGTTCTAAAAAGGGTTTTCTGTGATGATCCAATCATGAGTTGCACAAAGGAATCCATACTTTGTCAATAATCTACACCTAATCTTCTTTTTATGAGTACTCCGAATGTCTTGTGGTCTCCAGAGTCGAGTCAGTACCCACAAACGGGTCTGGCTGACTATGAGAAATGGCTAGAAAAAAAATTGAATCTGACCTTCGAGTCTTACGAGGAGTTGTGGGAGTGGTCTACCCGTCATGTTGGCCCCTTTTGGGAAACCATTCTCCAGTACTTTGACGTATGTTACGACGGTTCTTACGAATACGTGCTGCAAGGTAATGAGATGCCCGAGATCGTATGGTTTGAAGGTATTTCTCTGAACTACGCCGAGCACATTTTTGCCAGAGCGCAGGAGGATCAGCCGGCCCTACTGGTGCAGCAAGAGGGCGGGCCGCTGGAAGAGATCAGTTGGCAAGATTTACGTAGACAGGTAGGTGCGCTCGCGGCCTGGTTAAAACGACAGGGGATCAGTAAGGGAGATCGAATAGTGGCATACGTGCCCAATATTGCCGAAGCGGTGATTGCCTTTTTAGCAGCGAATTCGCTTGGTGCGGTATGGTCCAGCTGCTCACCCGACTTCGGACAAGAAAGTGTCATCGAGCGGTTTGGGCAAATTGCACCTAAACTACTTTTTACGGTTACACACTATCAATATGCCGGGAAACAGCATGATCGTTCTTCCGTTGTCTCGGAGATGGTCTTCCGTCTGCCCACTTTGCAGAAAGTTGTGGTGTTGGATCAGGGAAAATTAGATACGACGGTGGTGATCTGCCGCTGGGAGGAGGTTTTGCAACGAGAGGCAAAGCTTCAATTCGCTCGAATCCCATTTGGTGATCCGATCTGGGTTTTATTTTCGTCTGGCACGACGGGGCAGCCCAAGGCAATTACCCATGGAGTGGGAGGGGTATTGCTTGAGCATTTCAAGTATCTCGTTCTCATGAATGATGTGCGCCCTGGTGAGCGATTTTTCTGGTATACGACGACTGGCTGGATGATGTGGAATTTTTTGCAGGCATCCATGCTGGCTGGAGCAACGCCGATCCTTTACCAGGGCAGTCCAACCTATCCCAACGACCTCGCTCTTTGGGACCTGGCAGATCAGGCAAAGATCAATCACTTTGGCACCAGCCCGACCTATCTCATGCATCTCAATAAACAAGGACTTTTACCCAATCAGTCAAATGATCTGTCCAGCCTTCGTAGCATTGGGTCGACGGGATCACCGCTGCCTCCTGCGATGTTCGTCTATGTATACCAACACATAAAAAAAGACATTTGGCTATGCTCCATGAGTGGAGGCACCGATGTGTGCACGGCATTTATCGGGAGTGTGCCTGGCGCCCCTGTTATCAAGGGTGAGATACAGGGAGCCGCGCTGGGTGTCTCTCTCCGTGCCTTTGATGAATCGGGGCATGCTGTACGAAATGAAGTGGGCGAGATGGTCATAACCCAGCCCATGCCTTCCATGCCCATCTACTTTTGGAATGATCCGGAAGGCAAGCGCTATCGATCCAGTTATTTCGAGATGTATCCGGGCGGTGTGTGGAGGCACGGAGACTGGATCAGGATCAGCGATCGTGGAGGTATTGTTATTCTTGGTCGTTCTGATGCCACACTCAATCGTCGTGGCGTACGAATTGGTACGGCCGAAATCTATCGACCTCTGAGCTCGATGCCCGAAATTTCCGATTGCCTCATTGTCAATCTGGAATATCCCAGCGGACACGATTTCATGCCGCTTTTTGTCAAACTTGCCCCCGACCATCAGTTGAGTGAGGACCTCATCTCTCGGATTAAATCTCTCCTACGCACGACCTATTCACCCCGCCATGTTCCAGACAAAATTATTGCCGTACCCGATATTCCCTATACCATCAGTGGAAAAAAAATGGAGGCACCTATAAAACGCATTTTACTCGGCCAGCCCCCAGAGCAAGCAGCAAACCTAGGAGCTATGCGAAATCCAGAGGCGCTGAATTTTTTCATGGAGCTATACACCGCGCAGGAGGGAGATACTCTGTAGATATGTATTAAATTTGAAACCATGAATAAGATCTTACCTACTGCGATTCAGGGCACACTCCTTATGTGGTCATTAATGCTGGGATGTCAAAATGTGGATGCACAAGATGCGGATGCTCCCAATATCATTTTCATCATGACAGATGACCATTCCTATCAGACTCTTAGTGCCTATCAGGATCATCTTATTGAGACACCCAATCTCGATCGGATTGCCCATGAGGGCGTACTTTTCTCAAACAGCTTTGTGAGCAATTCTATTTGTGCACCCAGTAGAGCGGTGCTCTTGACCGGCAAGCACAGTCACCTCAATGGACAGATAGACAACCGAGTACGCTTTGACAGTACGCAAAATACTTTTGTAAAAGAGTTGCAGGCAGGTGGATACCAAACGGCAGTGATCGGTAAGTGGCATCTTAAATCACAGCCTATGGGTTTCGACCATTACGAAGTATTGATCGGGCAGGGCAATTATTATAATTCTGATTTTATTGAAAACGGAGAGCGTGTTCGCTCAGAAGGATATGTGACCGATGTGATCACGGACAAGAGTCTTGGTTGGATTGAGCAACGCAATGAAGAGAAGCCATTTTGTTTACTGCTGCACCACAAGGCCACTCATCGCATTTGGATGCCTGATACGACTTTGTTTCAGGAATTTGAAGGCGTCGAGTTTCCGGTACCATCCACATTTTTTGACGATTATTCCGGCCGACAGGCTGCAGCGGAGCAGGAGATGAGTATTGCCAACCATATGGATCTGGTCTGGGATAACAAAATGCTGGACTCGGCAGGCACCGTTCAGACTCAATTGCGAGATCCGTATGAAAATCGAATGTACAGTCGTATGGACCCAGATCAAAAAGCAGCTTGGGATAAATATTACGATCCGCTCATCAAGGAATTTACGGAGTCTGACCTCACAGGCAAGGAGCTTGCTCTATGGAAGTATCAACGCTACATGAATGACTACCTCAAATGTGTACGATCGGTTGACAATAATGTAGGCCGGGTCCTTGATTATCTCGACGAAGCAGGTCTTGCAGAAAATACCATTTTGGTATATACTTCAGATCAAGGTTTTTATATGGGTGAGCATGGGTGGTTTGACAAGCGATTTATGTACGAAGAAAGTTTCCGGACACCTCTGGTGATGCGCTGGCCCGCACAGGTTGAGCCAGGAGGATTTATCGAAGAGATGGTGCAAAATATTGATCATGCACCCACCTTGCTAGATTTAGTGGGCCTTCCGATACCAGAAGATATGCAAGGCGAATCGATGAAACCCTTGTTGCTCAAGCAGCCAGTAGATTGGAGAAACGAATTATATTATCACTACTACGAATTTCCGGGCGCTCACGCCGTGAAGAAGCACTATGGTATTCGCACAGAGCATCATAAATTAATTCACTTTTACGATCATATCGACCAGTGGGAGTTTTATGATTTGCAGAAAGATTCAGTTGAAATGAATAACCTAATTGATGATCCAGGATACCAAGAGATTATCAAGGATCTTCGGATAAGACTTACGGCACTCCGCGAAAAATATCAAGTCGGCGAGGGTTAATTATTAATTAATTTCCGTCACTTGAATATTGCGGAAGTCAATAGACATGTCTCGATTGGGGTGGAGTTGCAGGCCGATCGCTCCCTCTTCCGGACCTTCTTCAGTGGTGTAGGTCATTACTTCTTTACTATTTAGCCAGACAGTAGCGGTTTTACCTATTGCCTCTATTTTCAGTGAGTTCCAGTCATCTTGCTGCAATAGATCGGCAACACCAGAAGCTTCGACAGGATAGCCTTTGCCAGGAATATATGGAGACGCCGTCATGTCGCGCTTTAGAGATCCTGATTCACCAATCTGGATTTGAAAATTAATTTCTCGCAAGAAAACCCCTGAATCGACGGTCCCTTTCCCCATCTTAAAATCGAGCTCGATGCTGAAATCACGAAAGCTCTTTTCCGTCCAGAGGATGGACCCCTTTTTATCGGGATCACTCTGGGCTGAAAGGATGCCATCATGGGCAGTCCAAAAAAGATTGGTGTCGGGTTCGACCCACCCAGCCAGACTTTCGCCATCAAAAAGGGACTTTGCCATCTGTGCGTTGCAGATCGTCGTTAGACCGAGGGCTAGCAAGAAGATTATTCCGGTTGCTTTCATTGTTTGGACATTTTGCGGTGGAGAAGATAGAGAAAGGTTTTTAAAGTAAGCGTGGTGGTAAGAAATACTGATAGTAACGACGTCGCTATACGCCAGGATCGCTGATTGAGGATACTATGGTTGGGCTTTAGAAATGTTTTGGACGAAAGTATAACGTATTTATACGCACACGTAAGACCTTACTACCATTGACCCAACCGTCTTTCCGCATGCCATAGGATTAGAGGTTCCTTTGAGGGCTATTATAAATTATTCTCAAACACGGTCAGGTAGGACTGCATTTTCTCGATGCAAAAGTGACATTCTTTGGTAGAAAGGGAATAGTAGGTACAGGGTACATCCTCGTCAACATCTACCATTCCTGTAAAACCTAGCATTTTTAAATGTTGTCGGATTGTCCTACTGGCAAGAGGTATATGCTTAAGAAGGAGGCCAAATTGAGTTCGGCCATTTTCAGCTAGGAAATTAATTATGCGAAGCCTAGCTGGATGAGCCATGCAGCGAGCTAAGGATGCGGTGATCTGGAGATCTTCGGAAAATCTTTCTTTTTTGCTAAAAGCCATGAAGGATAAATTAGATGGTTAGAAGATTGGTTTTTCCTTAGGAAGGAAGTGCTTTGGTTTGAAATAACAGAATTTATTTTGAAAGTATAGCGTATTACAAATACAGATTTGTAATTTATGGAATGCTCCATCACGATATTTATCTTTAGGACAACTGGGAATAATCATTAAATATTTGAAGGAAAAGAATTAATTTTTATCTATTCTATTACCCTTCAATCTCTACTCTGGATGGCATCCGCCTGATCTGCTCTTCTAAATTGATTGCTACCCGGACCATCTAGGGTGCTGAAGTTATTTATTCTACCGGCTTCCGCTACTTCTGGATATACATCCTTCAGAATCTGGGCTAAAGGAGGTGGCATGGAAGTGCCTAGCTCAACTTTTCCTTCCGTTACCCAATCCATGTACAATCTATAGATCCGCTCTTTGGTGGGAATATGTTGGTCATAACTCAGTTCAAAGTTGCACTGCATGAAATTGACTTTTACCTCGGAAGCCGGCAGGTCACTAATGAGAAACAGAATATGCGGGACGAGAATCTTGAAGTTGCGCAAAGTCGTCATGCAAACCAACCGTTTTGCCAATCACTAGAGTTGAGGGTGTACTCAATCTCACCTCTTGAATCAAGTCTGGAAGCGATTCAATGGTACCAACTACATGGCGCTCATTAGCTTTCGATCCGTTGGCGATAGCTAGCGCGGGAAAATGACTTCGACCTAGTTCGCGATAAATCTGTCGAACAAGTTGCACTTTTCGAAAGCCCATCAATACGACAACTGTGGCGGAC
>CAJQNM010000094.1 GCA_905479665.1 uncultured Saprospiraceae bacterium | reverse complement strand
ATCGCAGCACGATTTTGGTGGTTGCTCAACTGGGTCGGTCACATGCAAGTAGCTGTCCTTGATGGTGGGTGGCGAACCTGCCAGGCTGCTGGGCTCGCAACTGCCAACGAAGAGCCGGCGAGAGGATCAGACATATATCCGGGCCAGGTCGACAAGAAATTAGTCAGCACGATTAGTGAGGTGGTACAGCTCAGTGAAAAAGGTGGCAAAGGTCTGCTGGATGCACGGGCAGCTGCTCGATACCAGGGTGTGGAAGAGCCGATCGATCCAGTGGCAGGCCATATACCTGGCGCTCAAAATCTTCCTTTTCTGGATAGTCTGAATGACCAGGGTTTGTGGAGACCAGCATCGGAGTTACGGGAGCGCTTCGGCTCTGATCCGGAGGTGGTCTATTGTGGATCTGGAGTAACCGCATGTCATAATATCCTCGCTATGAAACACGCCGGTCTGGGCATGCGAAAACTGTATCCGGGATCATGGAGTGAGTGGATTCTGGACGAATCAAGGTCTATTTCTGTCGAGGAATAGCATTCCGGTGGTACTCAAATCGTAATAAAATGGAACCATTCTATAGATAATAAGCTTACATTTACAGCAAGTCACGCTGGAGATTGGTTCTTCATGGCTTGTATTATTAATTTTTTAAAGTTGTTTTATGAACATTTTTGTTGCCAGGTTGAATTATGATACCCGTGAATCAGATCTTCGTGATGCGTTCGCTCAGTTCGGAGAGATCGACACCGTAAAGATCGTAATGGACAAATTCTCCGGTAGATCCAAAGGTTTTGGATTTGTTGAAATGCCAAATGATGAAGAGGCACAAGCTGCTATTGACGGCCTGAATGACTCTCAAATGGATGGTCGTACCATCGTAGTGAAGAAAGCTGAACCCCGCGAAAATCGTGGTGGAGGAGGAGGAAATCGCGGAGGCGGAGGAAACCGTGGAGGCGGTGGAAATCGTGGAGGCGGTGGCGGTTACGACCGGAGATACTAGAAGTACGAAATCAAAATTTGACAAAGTCCCTTCGATTACGGAGGGACTTTTCAATTTCTAGAAGCTTCTTATTTATCCAGCATACTAGATGTCAGATATCTAATATCTGACGTCTGATATCTAACATCTCAAAATGTTCCTACTCCGGAAACTGGCTTGCATCCAGCCCCGGAATGATCTTCAGTGCATTCTTGTAGTAGATCTTCTTTAGGATATTATCGGGCAGTCCGATTCCGTACATTTTCCAGAATGCATGATAGCGCTTATAGTAAGGAAAGTACTCATCTTCGGTCTCCAGCACTCGAAAGTAGGTGGCGTACTCATCTGGATGGTAAGCATCCTTTCCAAAAAGGATACGGTCCTGATACTTGGTGAAGAATTTCAAAGAAGCTCGAGGTTGTCTGCCCAATTCAGCAATCACCGCCCCAAACTCAATGTACATATTGGGCAGCTCCTCAAGTAGCCCTGAAAGCTTTTCTAAATCATTGGCATACCAGCCAAAATGTGCGTTGATGAAGGTGGTGCCGGGATGTTTCCGAAAGATATCGTGCTGCTCAGAGATAATCTGCTCCCAAGAGGCAGGATCATCGGCAGACCGCTTTCGACCAGGGCGCAATTTGAGCTCGAGCCAGCGTTCATTTAGACTGTCGTGGGGTTGCCAAAATGCACGTGGATCGGCAGAGTGAATCAAAACAGGGATTCCCAATTCGCCGCACTTTGCCCAGACGGGGTCGATGCGCGGATCATTAATCGCGATGCGATTATCCGAGCTGTCCGTATTTGACATGCCTTGACTCTTATAGATCTTTAATCCTCGTGCGCCATTGGCCACGTCAAATTCAAGTTGCTTTACTGTTTCCACACTCCAATCCGGTTCGTCGATGCTGCGGATGTTGATATTGGTAAAGACGACAAAGCGGTCGGTGAGACCCTGCTCGGTCACATTGTCCGTCATTTGTTTGAGTGCTTCACCCCCACGTCCACTCAAATTTACCAGCACCTGCATATTGAGAGAGTCCATTTCTGTGCGAAGCTTTGACAGGGTACCCTCACCCATGCGCCACTGGTGATTATGAATATCAATAAATGGAAACTTTGCTCGACTGAGCGGATGCTCTTCCACCACAAGTGTAGAAGGGGGATCATACGATTCGAAGTCGATGGTAATATCCAGTGGCTCTCTGCGCTGCGCATGAAGACTAAATGATAGGAGGCAAACGCAAATGAACGAGGTAACGCTCGAAAAATTCATAGACATAATTTGTGTGCAAACATTAAATCTTTCAATTCAAGCAGTACTAATCGCTGCCGAGAATCTTTTTCTTTTCAACTTCAAATTGCGCTCGTGAAATTTCTCCTGCTTCCATGCGATCTCCTAGTTGTTCGATGAGCTCAAAGGGAGTGAGTTCTAATCGATCGGTCTCCAGTAAATCCTCTTGAGGTTGAGGCAGTTCGGCCAGCTGTATGTAGCCATTGTTTCGGAACGATTCAAATCTGGGGAGTGACCGCAGATAGGAGAGGGCAGGATCGGAGTCAATCCGATCATAGTCGTCAAAACCGCTAGCGACTGCAGCCGCTAGATGGTGGTAGGCATCTTGCTTGTCACGGGTTATGGAGAAACAACAGGCCAGGTAGTAGTGCACAATTAAGTCGTTTCGATCATCTACAAGTAATTTTTCCAAACTCCGAATGGCGTTTTGGTAGTCCCCTCGATCATAATGCTTTAGAGCCTCCTTAAGTCGCGAGAATGTCCCCTCCTCCTTAGGTGCTTGCATTTTTCTCTTTGTAGCCTTTCTTGCCGTACGGCTCTCAGCCTTTTCCATCTTCCTCATCTTGCGTCGTTCGCGGCGGCTACTCTTTGCGATACCCATATTGTACCGATGATCAAACTCACTCTTGGGCATGACGAGTAGTAGAACAGCATCGACAAAGGCAAGGATGCCTAAAACAGCAGCAAAGGGGGCTTCCCCATTGCTCTCGACGGTTATGATAATCGAAAGAATACCTAAGACAAGTACAGCAATGCCCTGTCCTTTCTTTCCCAGATATAACCGGTGTACTCCGAAGAAGCCAAGTGTCAGAGCGAGAACCCAGGCCACATGCTTATTGCGATTGGTTATCGGTCCTTTCTCGACGGCAACATTTTGCTCGTTTCGCTCAAATTCTGGATACTCCTCCAGCGCATTTTGGTTCGGTACATATACACCACGGCTCGTGATGGCAAAGATTTCGATATCGTTAAAAATGTTTCTTAGCTGAAACAAACCCATTGAGACGGCTCGCAACCACGCGTGATTTTTGATGTCATCATAGACCTTTGCAGTGACGAAAATGCTCCCGGTACTGCAGAGTCGCTCTACACGCGCCGCTATGTTTAGCCCATCACCATAGGCACCCTCATCATCGTAAGAGATATCACCAGCATGGATCCCAATGCGGAGCGGCACCGGAGGCTCGCGCTGAAAGGAAAGCTGCATATCAACCGCACACTCTACCGCAGATACGGTACTGTCGAAGATGCTCAATGTGCCATCGCCGTAGTATTGCAAGATTTGACCACCATATTGGTCGTGCGCTTTCTTAAATATATCGCGATGACGATTCCGTATGGTCATCGCATACTTTTCATTAGACTGCATCATTGCGGAAAACCCCGTAATGTCAGTAAACATGATCGCTGCTAACTTTCGCTTCAGTGCTGTTGATTTTCTGAGTTGTGATAAAAAAACGCTCTGCTAATGTAAGCTTTTGCTCAAGCCTTCTTCTTTGATTTTTTCTTGCTGGATTTTGCCCGTGGATTATAGTCTAGGGCCAGAT
Source organism: uncultured Saprospiraceae bacterium (assembly GCA_905479665.1). GTDB lineage: Bacteria > Bacteroidota > Bacteroidia > Chitinophagales > Saprospiraceae > CAJQNM01. The sequence goes on along the minus strand of CAJQNM010000094.1, from coordinate 7,471 downwards.
CGATCCAGTGATCAAAGTCACTTTCGAGATCATACCCTTCTGGGTGGACATAAATAAAACCCTTCATCTTGCGACCCCCCATGGCAACCTGCTCGGCACCCTTTGTTGTCACTACTTCTTCCATCACATCTGGGTCGATGCGCACCATAAGGCGATCTTGGCTTACTCCTATACACATCTTGTCTCGTACCATATAGCATATGCCTCCAAACATTCGTTTGGGCTCGTTCATCACCTGCCTCTCTTCGAGCTTGTCGGCAATCCGATCACTTAATGTTTCACTATAAGCCATGTTTCTTAAATTGCATATATTCAAATCATTAATTCGCGCTGGATCTGGCGTTCTCTTTTTTCTGAATCACCTTCTCTTTCAACCAAGACTCACTTGCGATAGAAGAGGTTTTCCCAATGGTATCCCATAGTTTTTCAATTGCGCCTTGATCTCCAGAGATGATCTTACTTAACTTTAAGGTAAAATTGATAAAGTTGGTGTAACTGAGTCTACGTTTTTCAGAGATAGTTGCCTTCCGGCGGTTTATGTAAAGGCGAAAACTGGCTGCGAGAGAGTGAAGAGCCTCCCACTCGTTGAGTTCATAATACGTAGCAAACAGCATGGCTTTCGATCCCAGATTATACGTTACATCTTTGTATTGTACGGCCTGCAACTGTGTCAATACGGCCGTATACTCTTTTTGATAAAAGTAGAGTTGTGCCAAATTGTACGTGATTGCATTTTCGCGATGGGTTTCATGGATGTACTGCCCATACTTATGAATGAATCGCTTTGCCCAATCAAATTCCTTGAGTCTCAGAGCCAAGACGACAACATTCTTGAAGGTCCAGTGCGTGATGTAGCCATTCTCAAAGATGAGTTCCCTTTGTAGGAATTGCTTGTAGAGTGCAAAAGACTCATTGAGAAAATAGAACTTTCCGTTGTTGATTTGTCGATTACAGTAGTTGAGCGCAGCCTGATAGACTTGTGACATCTCAGCCTTTGGCAAATCTGCGCCGTGTTCTTCCAGCTGATGTCGCAGGAGAAAGTAATGATCCTCAACATTTGGCTCCAGATGGGTCAAAATAATCTGGTGGTAGATGCTTACGACAGGTGTTTCGCTAAAATCTTCCTGCTTTACCAGCAGCAAGACCTCATCAATCAGTAGATTTCGATATTGGTGTGTGGCAAAGGATTTTCGGCTGAGTATTTCACAATAAAAGCGCAATTTTTCGGTCACGTAAAAGGTGTCCAGATGGTCCAGAATACGATCCAGGTTTATCTGGTCAAAACGTTGTACACTGCCCTCCTGCATATCATAAAGTGATTGCTCGAGCTGGTACTGATGGTAGAAGAGATCGCCGGCCCGGTCAGCTTGTCGCTCCAGCATAGTGCGAGCCTTCTTAACATTGCTTTTGTAGAGTTCGGTGAGATTGGCTTCTTGCAGCGCTTTGAGGCGGGTAGTTGCTTCCAACGCTCGATCACGCTGAAAAAATTCAATGGCTACAAATGACTCAAATAGTTGAAGTGATTCATTGCATAACTTACGTATCTTCCTGTCTTCGTAGTTTTTATCACTCCAAATGAGAGTTCCCATCTCTTTCTTTGGCAGAGGCGCTTGTTTTGTTCGGATGGCTTGGAGCAGATGATTCAAAAGGGTGGAAACGCGTTGATTGCTGTTGTGGTAGGGGGATGTATGAAAACGCTCAAAGCGATTGAGATCTTTGGTGCTAAGACCAGCAAGGACTTGATAGATTTTACTCTTTATCATAGCTCACAACTAGGTCAAATGGCGATTTTTTTTATATTGTTAAAGGTGCTTCAAATCCCCAAGGAAAGGCCAATTTAGGTTATATTGCCTTGTTTTATAATATATCCCTAAAGTGCTCAGTCGTAACATTTCAGCAGTTCTGGTTATTTTCCTCCTGGCATTGTCAGTGCAGGCGGGTGCTCAGACACTCGAAAGTTACAGAATATACGATGCCGTTCCTGGTGAGAACTTGGATATTCAGATAGAAAGTTCGGTATATCCAACGATTTTACAATATCCGAATCACGGATCTGCAGCAAAATTTAAAGTGGGATCCGAAACGCAGTACCGTCTCCGCTACCGTCCCATTGATTTCTACCAAGGGCTCGATACGATTGTGACGGCCTCATATCGGTCGGATCACAATGGCGTACTTACCCCACATCTTCAGGGTATGGTCTTCCGGGTACGCACGACAGTCGCCAAAGACGACTACTTCACGATTGCTAAAGAGAGTGTGCTGCTAGACGTCCTGTCAAATGATCGCAGTTCGAGCCCGACTTGGATTAGCGAAATCATCCACATCACAGGTGGTGATGCCGAGATAAATGCAGAAGGAACTGGGATTAACTACACACCGGCTGACTTTGGAATCTCTCATATTCTCTATCGGACATGCGATGGGGTGTCTTGCGACGAAGCAAGGGTAGAGATTCTAGTGGAAGATGCTTGGGGAGCGTATCGGCCTGGAAGTATTACGATCAAAGCGAAGAAGAATGAAACGGTCAATTTTAATGTGCCAAGTGGCTTTGTCGCTCCTTCGTCATATTACTTTGATGGAGACCTGGCAAAAATTAGGAAGGGAGTGTGGTCGTACACTCCGGAAGAAGCATTTATAGGTAATTTCAAAGTGCGTTACTACCATCTTCGCTTTGGTTTCCTCCTGTTTTATGAAGTCAATCTAGTGTATGAAGACCCCGCGGTAGTGAATGGCTGGAACACACCCGATCTTTTTCATACGGAATTGGATAACCCTGTGACTTTTGATATTGCTGCGAATGATTTTGACGCAACTGCAGATGGGATCTTTGAGACTGATCTGAGGGGGAGCCTGAGTCAGTTGGCCGGTACGATTTATCAATTCACACCAGAACCTGGATTTAACGGAATTACCTCCTTTACGTATGCAAGTTGCAAAGATGGTCGGTGCGATACATCTGAAGTAAAATTGGTGGTGCATGACTATGTTCCACGTAAAGATCATTGGGAGTTTGCAGTAGATCAAGGACGGTCTCTTCATCTTCCATACCAAGTCCCCATTGATGATTTCTCTTTCGGCGTGTTGCAGTCCTCGACGCAAGGTCTACTTACGATTGAGGATAATGGTCAATCAATCCGCTATACTCCCGAGCCAGGATTCATCGGGACGGATTTTGGAATGGTCAGTTATTGTACAGATAATAATGGCATTCAGAATTGCCATACACTTCAACTGCATTTTAACGTCGCCGATCTTGAGCAAGGCGAGGACTGCACAGATATTTGTGTTTATCCTGGTGACCTTAACAATGACGGAATGGTTTCCATTTCGGATGTCTTGCCATTAGGGGTGCATCTCGCCTCCTCGGGACCGTCCCGAAGGGATCGAAGTATCGCAGGTTGGTATCCCCGAAATGCGTCGGCATGGATCGATAATGTGCCTATAGGAGTGGCTGATTTGAGTCACATCGATGCAGATGGAAATGGAAGTCTAGAAAAGGAAGATTACGATGCCACCGCTCTACATTATGGCAAGACCAGCCGGATCGTTCCCGAGATTATTCCACTGGTAGAGCCCGTTCCGATAAACCTTGTTCTCACTAATCCTGAAGTGCAGGTTGGGGAAGAGGCCATCGTACAAGTAAGCTTGGGTTCTGCATCACGCCCTCTTCAGGAGATGCTGGGATTTAATTTTTCAGTGGTGATTGACGATCAGTACGTCGATTCAAGCTCCCTGGTGTTTCTTCTTAGCTCCGGTGATTTGCTGGGAGACGATGCTGGAATATTGGGATATGAGTATTCACCAGAAGATGGTCGCCTGGATGTGGGATTTGCCCGCTTTGATCACAAAGAGATTTCTGGACATGGGGTGATGGGAGAAATTCGCTTCATCGTCGAGGAAGATCTCAATGGCTTCAGAAACCTGCCTGATCTGCAGTTTGACATTCGTGTAGATGATGCTGTTTGCCTTGGTGCGGATGGGGTTTACGCTTCATTTCCGGGTGATAAAGTCACTTCTACGATTATTCAGGCACGTGTAGCGCCTGCGGCTCCGCTCGCGACTAGCGTCATTTCTGTGGCTCCAAATCCAACCCAAGACCGATTCACTGTTCTTGCTCCAGATGGGATCGATCAGTACGACCTCTTCGATCTCGTTGGAAATAAAGTGAGAGGAGGGGTGCCGCAAGATCGGTATGCGCTTGACATTGATGTTCATGAGCTCCCTGCGGGTTCTTACATTCTTAGTCTACAGAGCTCCGGTACCCGAGAAGTCCACAAAGTTGAGATTGTCAGATAGCTCGTTACCTGCTATATCTATCTAAAATTTTCCTGACAGAGCCGAGATAGCCTTTGCCAAAAAGATTAAGATGCACCAAGATGTAGTAGAGCTGGTAAATTTCGATGCGCTCTTGCCAGTTAGGTGCGAGCGAAAATGATTCGGCATAGGAGGCGTAAAAGACTTCTGAAAACCCACCAAAGAGTCTGGTCATAGCGAGATCTACCTCGCGATGGCCAAAGTAGGACGATGGATCGAGGAGCCACGGGCAATCAGATCCATCGACTAGAAAATTTCCGTTCCACAAGTCACCATGCAATAATGCTGGTTTCTCATCGCAGAGGATATTTGATAGGCGCATATAGAGGCGGTCCATCTTTTTCAGGTCATGAGAATCTAGCAGACCTTGGCTTTTGGCGAGAGAGACTTGAGGCCTCAGTCGTTGCTCGCGATAAAAATCCGACCACTTACGAAGCGATTGATTTGACTGAGGCAGTAAACCAATAAAATTGTCTTTTACCGATCCGAAGTAGACGCTGGTATTGCGATGCAAGTTTGCCAACTCCCTCCCGAAACGCTCCCACGATCTCTGAGTTGGGGTTGCCGGCTCGACATAGTCAAGGACAATAAGTGCTTCTTCAGGATGGAGGGAGTCAATGCCGTGAACGGTAGGAGCAGCGATGCATTGACATGCCGCGATTCGCTCCAGACCACGTTGCTCCGCCTTGACCATCTCTCTTGCATTGGTATCGAGATAGATCTTCGCAAAGTAGTTCTGCTGTGAAGTTCTGATCTTGAAGGCCTTGCCTATGTCACCACCGCTCAGCGGGTGCGTGGCGATGATTTGCCACCCTTTGCGACGAGCGAATTTTTCGATCGTGGCCGAGTGCAATTAGAGTCTGTTCTTTTGCACGATTTCTAGCAATTCTTCCCGGTAGTTTTTTCCAATGGGGATATGCTTGGTTTTCCCCCCTTCCGTAATTTCGACCATATTACCAACAAGTGCCTTAATCTTATCTAGGTTCAGGATAAAGGAGCGATGAATGCGCTTAAAAATAGCCTTAGGTAGTTTTTCCTCCAAGCTCTTCATGGTTTGTAAAGTGATCACTCGTCCAGTATCGGTCTTTATGATAACATAGTCCTTCAAGCCCTCGATGTAGAGGATATCATCATATTTTAGTTTTATGTATTTCTTGTCCGCTTTTACAAAAATGAAGTCAGCCCCATCTGGGGGTGGTTGGGCTGAACCGCGCATTTTCATTTGATCAATTGCTTTATTTGCAGCCCTCATGAAGCGATCTAGAGAGATTGGCTTGAGCAGGTAGTCGACAGCGTCAAGTTCAAAACCTTCTATGGCGTAGTTGGGAAATGCCGTGGTAAAAATAACCATGGGAGGATCGCTGAGCGTCTTGATGAAATCAGTGCCAATAAGCTGGGGCATCTGAATATCCAGAAACATGAGATCGATCTTGTTATCCGAGAGTGCTTCATTGGCCTCAAACGCATTTATACATCGCCGCACTAGATTTAATTCCGGCATTCGCTCCAGGTAGGTTTCCAGCACATCTAGTGCGAGTGGTTCATCGTCAATGATCAAAGTTTGTACTTGCATGATTGGTCGTTTTACAGTTGAAGAAGTAGGTTGACTCGGTAGGAGTGGGGTTCATTATTGATTTTTAGACGGTAGCGATCAGGGTAAATGAGGTTTAAACGCCGCTTTACATTTACTAGGCCGATACCACCGCTGCGTCTGTGCACCTGCGAAGGCTGGTTGGGAGGTTTACTGTTCTCAATGACAAAGTCCAGAGAGTTTTCATCGACTTTGAGTTCTATCGAAACATAGCCCTCAGAGATCTGATTGTTGAGTCCGTGTTTGAAGCTATTTTCGACGAAGGGAATAAAGATCAGTGGTGCTATCTTTTGCTCGGAGACATGTCCGATCACATTCATGTCGATCCGAATATCTCGACTTTGACGAATACGCTCCAGATCAAGATAGTTGCGCAAGTAGGTGATTTCCTTGCTCAAGGGCACCGTCCGTTCATTGCACTCGTATAGCATATAGCGCATGATTTCAGACAGCTTCAAGACGATTTCCGGCGCATCGTCAGATTTCTTAAGGGTCAGAGCATAGAGATTATTGAGTGTATTAAAGAGAAAATGGGGATTGATTTGTGAGCGCAAAAATTTGAGTTCCGACTGCATGGTTTGAGTTTGCAGTTCTCGTTTTTCTGACTGATGAATGAGCCATTCAGAGATAATGCTGTAAATGGTGGAAGAGCCCATGATCAGAAACATGGAAAGAAAGTAGTACGATTGGTTTTCGACAAAATAGGATTGAATCGTGGGCGCTTTGGCGAAGAGGAAAACTTGTATGGCAACCTTAATGGGGGTTAAAAGTAAGACAGAACCGAGCAACAGAGCAACGTAGATCCAAAATCGCTTGGTCGTGAGAAAGTTCGGAATCAGGTAGAGCAAGTTCAGATAGATGACTGCCGCGTAGAAACTGACATCGACCAGCTTGGTAAAAAAAACCAGTAGCCAACCTGTTTGGTCGTTGTAATCAAAAAGGCAGAGTACGAGAAGAACGACGAACCAAAACAAAGCATGGGTGATCCACTTACGGTGTGACCACCAGAGTGATGATTGCCAGATTCTCCTTAGCGCAAGAGCTTTGCTCATTCTGTTGGAGTAAACACGTTTTTCCTTGACCACGTTGCAAAATATTAACTCTATGGACAAATGACCCAATTCTTTAGATGAACGGTGGTGTGGGAGCAAGTTTCCTGGACATTTAGACCTTGATTTAGTGTACAAAAAAAGACGAGGTCCCTGCGGACATCGTCTTTTTTGCCATTTGTTGGCCGAGTAAAAGATCTGCGCTTAAGCGGGATCCATCATTTTTACGTCAGTACGAGGATAAGCAACACGGATGCTGTTATTGCCAAGTGCAGCTTTAACTTTGCGGTAGGATCCATAGTAAACATCCCAATAGTCTTCAGGAGTAGAGTAGGGTCGTACAGCCAGTATTATATTATTGGCATCAAATTTCTCAATCTCAACCACAGGAGCAGGGTCTTTCATCACTCCGGGAGTATCTTTTAGTGCTTCCATAACGATGCTTTGCACTTTGTCAAAGTCTTCTTCATAGGGCATGGCAATATTCATATCAACCCTCAGCATGTCGTACGAT
>CAJQNM010000093.1 GCA_905479665.1 uncultured Saprospiraceae bacterium | reverse complement strand
GAAATCAATACTGTCGTAGTCTGGAAGAATGTAGAGACTGATGGCCCCATTCCTGTGAGATACATGTGGTGAGCCCATACGATGAAGGATAGGAATCCTAGCACGAGAACCGCATAAACCATAGACTTATAGCCCCATAGTGGCTTACGTGTATTTGCCGGGATGATTTCTGCCACACATGCAATAGAAGGAAGAAGAAGAACATACACTTCCGGGTGACCAAGGAACCAGAACAAGTGCTGGAACAGAAGTGGTGAACCACCACCAGCGTGCTCGACCACACCTGTTGCAGAGGTGTAGAGGCCAGATGGCAGGAAGAAAGAAGATCCGAAGAATCTATCCACTAGCTGCATGATGCCCGCAACTTCGAGTGGCGGGAATGCTAGGAGCAGAAGGAATGCTGTCACCAACATTGCCCATACAAAGAATGGCATACGCATCCAGGTCATGCCTTTGGCTCGGAGGTTGATGATTGTGGTGATGAAGTTGACCGATCCTAGTAGTGAGGACGAGATAAGGAAAACGAGACCGAGGAGCCACTGCGTCTGACCAGTAAAGAATTGATTAGGGTGCTGGGAATCTGCAATCGCTGAAAGCGGTGGGTAGTTTGTCCAGCCTGATTTGGCTGTGCCTGACTCAAGGAAAAATGAGCCACACATCATCAGACCACCGAGAAGGTAAGTCCAGTAAGACGCCATGTTGAGTTTCGGGAATGCCATATCTGGCGCACCGATCTGTAGAGGAGTCACGTAATTACCAAAGGCACCAAAGCCGAGTGGTACAACTCCGAGGAAAACCATGATTGTTCCGTGCATGGCTCCAAACATGTTGTAGGTCTCACCTGTCACTTTACCATCGGTGAGCCAACGGCCTTTCCAGGTATCAGTGAAAACCCAGCTGAGCCACTCTGGGAGCGGTTCGTTAGGAAAGGCGATGCTCCAACGCATCACCATCATTAGAAAAAATCCAAAAAGGAGGAAGAACAATGCTGTTAATCCATATTGAATACCGATCATTTTGTGATCAGTAGAAAAGACGTATTTCTGTAAGAAACTCGGGTTGTGATGGTCGTGGTCACTCATAATTACACTAGGTAAAAGGTAGGTGGGGTCTAGATGATTTACTCGGATGCGTCAACGACTTCTCCAGTCTTTAAATTGAGCATCGTATCGGTGGTGAGAGCTGGAGCTTCGAACTTCTTGTCGAGGTACTTTTTAAGCTCATCCGCAGTCATTTGCTTCTTGCCGTAGGACTTGCTGAGAGTGCGGATTTCAGTGATCTGCTCAGGTGAGTAGATTTCCCTCACTGAGTTACCGAAGCTGTTCTGAACATAGTAAATAAGTGCGGCGACATCGTAGTCACTCCAGCCGTCAGCCATTGCAGGCATCACGCCATTGTAGGGCTTGCCAGAAACTTCAATCGGTCCGGTGACACCGTGGATAATCGCAAGTGCTGGGACAGCACCAGAACCAGTGACCCACTCAGAGCCACCAAGCGGTGGGAAAGCTGGAGCCATTCCGCCACCATCAACACCGTGACAGGCTGCACAGTTTTTATACAGAGCCGCACCCTTTTTCATGTAGGCCGCGCCAGCGAGCGCCATTGGAATAGTTTTCTTACCACTTTCAAATTCAGCACGAACATAACCTTCTTTGGTGAAATCGCTGTAGCCGAAAAAGTTATCGGAAGAAAGTAGAACACTGCCACCGATAATTGCGACGACAAAGCCAGCAACCATGAGCCAGATAGAAACTGGCTCTAGGCCATTTTCGCGGAGTTGTTGTTCACGAGAGGCCGCAGCTGCCGTGCGGTTCACTTCTTCATGAGCCTTTGCAACGTTTGTGGAATCTTCAAGATCCGGTTTTGTGGGATCTACTGGTTGTTGGTCAGATGACATCGGAATGATTGTAATGAGTTAATCGAGGTAGTGTGAGCTGCAAGTTTTTTATGACGCTTTGAGGGAAAACTTGATTACTTGGATGACTTTTTGTTGCGGGCGAAATTCATCGAGTCTGGCACTTTGCCATCACGCTTGAGCCCGAGAAGATAGGAAGCGAGCGTCTGAGCTCTTTCGCCTGGGATGACTTGCATACCATCTTTGGATTCGATAGTGAGAGCATTGACTGCGCCTTGTCCGTAGATCTTGTCATTCTTGAAGAAGCACTTATACGACGGACAGATAGATTTCACATTGCCAATACGCGGATCGTAAAGGTGGGTGAATACTGCATTCTCTATATCAAATTTCTCAGCCTGCGGGAGATCTTCCACTTTGATTCCTAGCTCTTCAGCGAGGGCTTTATTTTCCTTTGCAGCCAAAAACTCCATGCGGCGACCATAGTTGCCGAGATCTGGTCCCATGCGGGTTTCACCGATCCAAGCATATGGCTCTTTATCGTAATCCCAAAGATTTGACTCGCGGCGTGTGTCACCGAGATCTGGGTCTTTCGCTATTCCAGCTAGATCAGGGCGACCGAGGTCATCACCCGCATAAGTAGGACGGGAAAGCTGGCTGTGGCATTGCGCACAACCTTCAGCGCCGTAGATGGCAGAGCCGTG
>CAJQNM010000092.1 GCA_905479665.1 uncultured Saprospiraceae bacterium | reverse complement strand
TGAGACAAAAGAAATCTGGTACGCTTCGCTTGAGGGCCCCGAAGCCGGTGCATACTGTCGTGGTACAACAGTTCTAAAGGACGGAAAAGCCTTCGTTCCCTTTCCCGAACACTTTGTGCATGTAGCTAACCCGAGCACAATGACTGTTTTACTGACTCCACTTATGTCAAAAACATTCGGTCTAGCGGTGGTAAGAAAAACGGCCTCCGGTTTTTATGTCGAAGAATTGATGAATGGGAAGGGCGGATTTGAATTTGATTGGGAGGCGAAGTGCGTCCGAAAGGGATTCGAAGGTTTTGAGGTGATAAAGGATAAATAGGGAGGAAGGGGAAGAAGGGGAAGGAGGGGAAGAGGAGGAAGAAGAGGAAGAGGAGGAAACACTACAAAACTAACGGAGAAATTTCAAAAAGCAGTAGGCACCATTAAATTGATTGGAAAAGAAGGCGTTGGTCACTACCCCATAGCTTGGAAGACCCGAAACCCATTGTTGATTTTATTCTGGAAAGTATTAGCTCTCAAAGGTGATACACCAAAATAAACCCACCCGCCACGCTAATTATCAATTATTAATTTTCAATTATCCATTGGTTCCTATCCCACGAATGTCATAAGAATAGCCTGCACACCAAATGCAAAAATAGTGAGTGCTGAGAGCCATAGACAAATATCATATACGGGAGACGGGCGGAGTCTTTTATCTAGCCTGCGATATCTAAAATAAAGTGCAGCCAGCACGACTACGAGCAGTAAGATGGAAAGCGCAATCGCCCCAAACATCACCATGTAAACCGGAGCTTTGAAAACAAGGAACAGCAGTGTCCAGGCAATGGGTAGAAACCAAGCCAGGACTCTGAACCACTTCTGACGCTGCACTTCATCGCGATAATCCAAAAACCCCATCTGGGCGAAGGCATCAGTAATGAGACGTTGATTTGTGGCTGCCCCAATGAAGAGGGACGAAAACAGGACAATGATCGCGCCGACCAGAAAGATAACTTTGGCTTCAGGGCCGACCGCCTCGGTGTAGATCTTTGAGAGTACCGAGATCGTTTCATATCCCTCCGGTACCACACCAAGTCGATGCAGGACAGAGGCCCCCAATAGATAGAATGCAGCGGTAGTGACTGTATAGATGATCATGGACAGGAACGCATCCAAATACATGACTTTGATCCAGCCCCGTGCACGTTCCGCCCACTCCGTACTTTGATCACGTATCCCAGTGAATTTCGCATAACCTTTTTCGATGCACCAATATGGATAGCTCATCGCCTCTTCCGAACTTACCCCTGTAATACTGAATGCTCCCAACGCAACTGCAAGAATGGCTTCGGGCATTTGAAAACTCAACCCCTCTAGTATATCACTCATTTGCACAGCATATGGGGTGCCTTTGAGCAGAAAGACACAAACCACTGTAAAAATGCTAAAGACGGCGATCAGACCGACGGAGATCTTTTCGATACGCGTATATTTTCCCCATAACACCAACCAGACAATGGAGCCTGCCACTACGCAAGCCAACAGCCAGACGGGCACTTGGGGGAAGGCAATCTTGAGGGCAAGCGCCACTCCACCGACCATTCCTCCCATCTGCAAGAAGTGCAGTGCTTTTATGACCATCCACATCCAAATACTCCAATGACCACGACCGATTTGAGGACCAGGCAGCTTGGCAAATGCCTCCAGTGTCGTCTCACCCGTGCAGATCGCATGTTTACCAAATTCGAGCTGAACCATCACTTTCACAATACAGCTGAAGAGTATGATCCAGAGGGCAACGTAGCCCGCTTCAGCTCCCAGCGTTGTCGTCATGATGAGTTCGCCCGCCCCTACTATATTGGCCGTGACAATGAGGGATGGCCCTAGATGTTTGAGGCGATCCTTAAAATTAGTTGGAGGGTTCTTGAGCATCTATTCTATGTTCACTTTGCTTCCTGAAGTTACACGAAGTACGGAGTTATTCATCGGTTATAAGTGCAGAACCCAATAAGAATGCCATACTTTCCATCTAAATTTAGTATGTTTCATTTTCTAGCAGCACATTCCAATCTTCAGCGCAGTGAAAATGCGCTCGACCTAGATCCTTCTGGGCCCACTCATACTACTAGATCACACAATTCAGAACGCTTTTTTTATTAGAAAAACAGCACACCTATTCATAATTAGGATGAGTTGACAGGCAGTGCATTGACATGCATTTGCCATCTCCGTACTCCTGATTTTAGTATTAGGTATGAATTTTCAGTGCCATAGAGTACTGTTATTGTAAAAAACAAAAATCAGGTAATGAATTTAATATCTATAAAATGGTCCAGTTTGCTACTGCTCATGATGGCAGCAAATACTTGTTTTAGTCATGGAACGATGGTCTCGCCCCCAAGTCGAGTCTACCGGATATATCAAAGCAATGTTGAAAATCCCAATTTTCAACTGGCCCGAAATGCGATTCAAATGGATACCAAAAATGCGTATTACACCTGGAATCAAGTTTCACGAAATATTTCACAAGCCGTACAGGCTGGGCTGCCTCCTGGATTTGATTACTCTCCTTGGGCTCCAGATGGGCAAATAGCAAGTGGAGGTCGGACAGACCCCAATGTTTTTGGTCAGCTTACGTACAGCGGATTGGATCAAGTAAGTAGTGATTGGCCTACCATGGAGGTTCAAGGAGGAGAATCCATGCAGCTTGACTTTATAGCTACTGCAGTGCATGAACCAAGCATCTGGGATTTTTGGATAACAACACCTGATTGGAATCCCAACACCGCCTTAAATTGGGACCAGATGGAATTTATGGGCAGGCAAAACCCCGTTCTGCAAGGTGGCCACTATTATTTTGATTTTGAAATCCCTTCAGATCGATCAGGGCACCATGTACTTTGGGTCGCGTGGCATCGCAATGATCCAGCTGGGGAGGTTTTCTTCTCTGCTTCCGACATAGACATTATTGGTTCGTCAGAACCCTGTGAGGAAACCCTGGAGCTGGCGATCATCGACAAATCAATCTATCAGGCCGCACAGAGCATAACGTGCAGTGCCACTATTGCGAGCCCTACTGCTCTCAGTTTGATCGCTGGAAACCATATTACATTGCAACCTTCATTTGACTTAGAAATTGGAGCCAGCCTAAGTCTTCTTATCGATACCGAAATCGAAACTTGCGGAAATTCGAACAGCGCGATACCAGGCCAAAATAATGCCTCCACAATCTTGTCACAGGATCGAAGCGAGAGTCCATATAAAGAAGATCAACTTCTCAAAATGGCCTATGCCATACTTTTGCATGGAAGCCCTTGGTGAGTGTACAAGGAATCGGATCTACCTGTGAGCGAACGGAGTTTTTCTCATTCAGAAAATACGGCAAATCTTTTGGAGCAATTTTCAAAATGCAGGAGGCAGCATGATTAGCAAGAAGGCCAAGGTCGAGGTGTCTTTGTTTAAAAGGATACCTTTGATGATAAATGAGAGATTCGATCATAAAAATATTCACGGTATTTCTACCGTTTTTAATAGTAGGTTGCGCGGAAAGCCTGGTGCAAAATGATCAAATAGCAACCGATACCAATAAATGGGAATTTGCTGCATTTGAAAAAGTAGATAGCCTTAATCCCATTTTGCATCCATCGGCAAAGTTGAAATTTGAGTGCCCAATTACTAAGAGACCTGCGAATTGGGAAGAAAGGAATGTCTTAAATCCATCTGCTGTAGTAAGAGAGGACACCGTATATTTGTTTTACAGAGCACAAGATCTAAATGGAACTTCCAGAATTGGATTAGCCAAAAGTGCAGACGGCCTCCATTTTAAGAAATCCCCCGTCCCTGTTTTTTATCCCAGCAATGATTCCATGAAAATATATGAGTGGAATTAAAGAAAGGCACAAATACTGCTTTTCTAAAAGACTGCCCAAACTGCTATTTCGATGGCGTAGAAGATCCAAGGATCGTGGAAAGTACAGATGGGACCTACATTATGACATATACGGCTTATGATGGCAAAACCGCGAGACTAAGTATTGCTTCTTCTAAAAACTTAACATCCTGGACAAAGCATGGCTTAGTTCTTAAGGGCGCAAAATATAAAGATCATTGGTCTAAAGCCGGAGCTATTGTGGTCGAAGCGGTTGGGAGCAAGAATGTGGCGAAAATAATAAATGGAAAATACTGGATGTACTTTGGCGATACCAATATTTTTCTAGCTAGCTCCGTCGATTTGATCAATTGGGAAGTATGTGAGAATGCAGAGAATGAGAAAATGATTTCGGTTCTACATCCACGGATGGGATACTTTGATAGCAGGCTAGTTGAACCTGGTCCTTTTGCTTTGTATACAGAAGAAGGAATTCTATTAATATACAATGGCAGTAATGCAGCGAACTTTAATGATCCGAATTTGTCGAAATTTACGTACGCCGCAGGTCAAGCTTTGTTTGATAAAAACGCCCCCCATAAGTTGATTGATCGAACAGAAGACTATTTCATCCATCCCGACAAAGATTATGAGAAAGTTGGAGAGGTCAATGAAGTTTGTTTTGTAGAGGGGCTCGTTCATTTTAAGAACAAGTGGTTTCTTTATTACGGAACTGCCGATTCTAAAATTGCGGTGGCAATCAACAGTGAAAATAAATAATTCGAAAATAACCATGATGAAATACATGTGCTGCCTGTTCCTTCCATTCCTCTATGCACTACCGGCACAAACACAGACCCTGGAAAATGTCTTGATCACATCTCAGGAGTCCACAACTCAAGTACGTACGACAGAAAATGGGGTTTTAGAATTAAATGTATCCCCAAAAGATGCACAGAGATTTGTCGCTGATGGATTAGTCCGTTACAGTGATTTCGGTGCGAAGGGTGACGGAAAAACCGATGACCTAGACGCCATCGTGGCAACGCATGCATTCGCCAATCAACACAGCCTGATGGTAAAAACAGATGATGGCGCGTCCTACTACATTGGAGGCAAAGATCGTACAGCTGTCATCCAGACAGATACCGATTTTGGTGCGGCAAATTTCATTATTGATGATACCGAGCTCCAAAACCGGAATGCACATGTATTCCAGGTTACGTCAAGCCTGGAGTCGTTCACTCCAGAGGGCATCTCTACGCTCAAGAGGAATCAAGAGAAAATCGATGGGTCATTTCCGGGACCCTGTCTGGTTTCCGTCACCAACGCAAACGTAAAGCACTATATCCGCTTCGGACGCAACCAAAACAATGGGTCTGCGCAGACCGATATCTTTCTTGTCGATCAGAACGGTCAGGTCGACACAGACGCTCCGATCATCTGGGACTTTGACGAAATCACGGAGATCACCGCTCTTCCCATTGATCAGCAAACACTATCCATCACCGGAGGCCGATTTACCACCATCGCCAACCAAGCTGAATCGAAGTACAATTACCACCGACGGGGTATTGCCATTAGGCGTTCTCACGTGCTCGTGGATGGGCTGGAGCATCATGTCACCGGCGAAAAAGACCATGGCGCACCCTATAATGGCTTCATCTCTGTAAGTGACTGCGCTTATGTGACCGTCCGCAATACCATCTTGACTGGCCACAAGATGTACGAAACTATTGGATCAGCGGGCCTTCCGGTCAATATGGGTTCATACGATATCTCTGTCAGTCGCGCCCTCAATGTCTCATTCATAAACTGCAAGCAGACCAATGACATCAATGACAGAACATATTGGGGCATAATCGGATCGAACTACTGCAAGAATCTGCTTTATGACAGTTGTACCTTTTCTCGATTTGACGCCCACAAAGGGGTTGCGAATGCGACCATCCGTAACTCGACCCTGGGGCACATGGGCATCAACGCCATAGGCAGCGGACTCCTAACCGTGGAAAACAGCACCCTCAATGGGAGAACCCTGGTTAATTTACGTAGTGACTATGGCAGTACCTGGCAGGGAGAATTGCTCATCCGCAACTGCACTTTCATCCCGGCAGGAGGACGAGAGACCAGTGCCAGTCTGATCGGAGGATCTAATTCTGGGCAACATGATTTTGGCTACACCTGCTATATGCCGGAGCGGATCACGATCGAGACCCTGCATATCGATGACTCTAATCATCCCGAAGGGTACGAGGGTCCCGCCCTATTCGCACCATTTAATCAGGAATTAACGGACTATACGTATGTCGAACAATTTCCATACGTGATCGCCAAAGAAGTAATCCTCAGCAACGTGACTACATCTAGTGGCAAGGAACTCAGGCTGAGCGATAATCTGTACATGTTTAGAGATGTGAAAATAACCACGGAGTAAAAGAACACCCTTCCCATCTCGACCAAAGCGAATCCCGCAGGGTGAGTGACGCGGAGAGAACTATTGGATTGAAATCTTAGATGCATAATTTACTCGGAGTTTATTTGTATGCACCGGGTACCAATTCAATAGTTCCCTCGACTCCGCTCGGGATGGGAAGAGTGAGGGTGTGGAGGTGAGCGAAGTGTTGTCTTCGCTCTAGGAGGCTGTTGAAATACTAACTCTGATTCGTTCGCGGCTTCTTTTGCCCGCATACCTTCACCAAAAATACTCGATATAGCTCGGCTATTTCTGCGTTTTTTGGCTCGTCTCCAACCAAAATAAGCTAGCGAGCCAAATCGAGCCAGTATTTCAACAGCCTCCTAGTCGCCACGGCAAGGAGTATAGTGGAAATTTCATAATTTTAATCATGCCACTATTCCATATTTTTCAAAGGATTTTCCTGAGCATTTTTTGCCTACAGCTCTACTCTACGACCATGATTGCAGAAGTCACCTATGTGACCTCTCAGCTGGAATTTATCATGGCTCACAATGGTGCAACGATGAACGATTCAATCATATGGAGGTCGGGTGTCTATCCAGATATCTACATGAATATCTCAAAAGATCATCTTTTCATTGCGGCAGAGACTTTGGGCAGCACGACCTTTACCGGAGCAGCACGTGTAAATATCACAAGTGACTATGTTACGTTGAAGGGGTTTCAATTTTTAGATGGAGACATCGGGACGTCTGATGTAATCAATACCACCGGGAGTTACAACACATTCACACAATTAAATATCCGGGCCTATACGTGTTACAAATATTTACGGGTGCGGGAAGAATCTCAATTTACAGAAATAACGTATTGCAATTTTGAAAACAGACTCAATCTCGATGACCAGAATATACTTTCGATTCTAGTGGATGAGACAAACCCCGGCTATCATAAAATACAATATTGTTCTTTTAAGAATTTTGATGGCACAGGAAATGACTTAGGGATCGAACCCATCAGAATAGGTCTGAGTACCCAAGCGGATCGCATCAGTCGATCATTGGTAGAGTACTGCTATTTCACCCAGTGCAATGGGGATGGTGAACTCATCTCGAGCAAGGCCACTCAAACTGTATATCGATTCAACACCTTTGAGAATAATCCGCTGGCAGAGTTGGTTCTCCGTCATGGATCTGAGGCCATCGTGTATGGGAATTTCTTTTTAAATGGTAAAGGAGGAGTCCGCGTGCGAGAGGGACAAAATCACTATATCTACAACAATTATTTTTCCGGATTGGACGACCGGTCAATTAATTTGCAAAACAGAGATTCAGACCCTTTGGATAGCATTCATATTGCTTTCAATACCATCGTTGGTTGTGACAAGGTCATCCTTGGTGGTGACGGGGACCACATGCCAACGCATGT
>CAJQNM010000091.1 GCA_905479665.1 uncultured Saprospiraceae bacterium | reverse complement strand
CTTTTCTATTCTTTTATGATGTTTTTTCACTCTAAATGAAATTAAAACAAGAAAGCTGTCGTTAGTCTCATCATGGTAGGGATGCTAATTAAAGTATCTCGCCTATTTAAATTTTTATATTAATTAGTAATGAGTAACGGTACAGTTAAATTTTTCAACGACAGCAAAGGATTTGGATTCATCACACCAGACGATGGTGGAAAGGATGTGTTTGTTCATGCTAATGGACTAAACGGCACTTCGCTTAATGAAGGGGACAAGGTCTCTTATGATGTCGAGGAAGGACAAAAAGGATTGAATGCAGTGAATGTCTCTTTGACATAAACCAGCATCTAAATCCTGAAATCATATAGGCCCGTCAATTTTTTGACGGGCCTTTTTATTTTTAAAAATACCCTATCTTCCACTATCGGCCCATCGATGGCAGAGATGCCAGGACGGGACAAAAACCTATGGGAACTTCCATTGGTACTATGCAGAAGAGTTTGCCAAAGGTTTTCTAGAATATGAAGAGACCCCTTAGGATACGGGCAATACTAAAGCAATCATAGGAGACTTCGAGGAAGTTTTGCCTGAGCTCGCGAACCAGTGAATATGATTTAATTGACTCCATACTGTTATGCCTACCTAGAAATGTCGTTATTCTAAGTGTAAGATGAGCACAAAAGATTTCGAAGACAAGGTACTTCCTCTTTCAGATCGCGTATACGGTTTGGTTGCTCGAATGCTGGGCACTCCAGAAAGCGCCGAGGATGCAGTGCAAGAGATCATGATAAAGCTTTGGGATCACCGAAAGAAGCTTGGAGATCATCCCAATATCCCGGGTTTCGTCTTCTTAACAGCACGCAACTATTGTCTAGATCTGCTTAAGAAGAGAAATCCCAATGTCGATTCTACTGACTTTCTGTCAAAAATGACATCAGAGAAAACAGGCCATAATCCTGTCGAATGGGAAGAATTAATCACGATCATCGAAAATCTCATGAAAGAGTTACCGGCGCAACAATGCGAAGTCTTGCAGATGAGAGACTTAGATGGTCTCGAATTCATCGAAATTGCAGCTGCTACAAAGCTAAACGTAGAACACGTAAGAGTTCTGCTATCGAGAGCACGAAAAAAAGTGAGTTTGAAACTGAAGAACATTTACAGCTATGAGTAAGACGACTGATGAGCTAGTAGAAAAATACTTGGCCGCTGAAAGCACACTTGCTGAAGAGGAGGAACTTTTCAACACCAGAGAATCGCAGGCGGGAATGGAGGAATGGTCTACCTATGTGAAGCAGAAAAGAAAAAAAGCACCGACCGATTTAACGGATTCCATTTTGGCAGCAATTCAAACCAAAAAGAGAAGGAGTCAACGGTTTCTCTTGAGCTTTGCTGGCGTAGCTGCATCAATCGCTCTTTTACTGGCCATTTTCACGTACACTACGAGCAAGGGTATTGACTATGATCAAAAACAAGCTGTGTTAAATGAGGCTTTATCCATGTTTACAGAAGAAAAGCACACACCGATACATAAAAACATCATCTATGAGGATGACATGGTCATCATTTATATGGCATCTAATTAATCTTAATGATCAGGTCAAATACTATTCCACCCTATAATAAGTACATTATGAAAAACATACTAATCGTCATTGCTATCTTTTGCTTTTCCTCATCCCCCATTCTTGCACAGAACAAATTGAAAGTTGAGGTGAAAGAAGCGGCTAAACCGGACGTCTACATTGACGGAAAAAAGTACGATCACTACATTGTTGACTTGCTTGACGCAAATAAGATTGAATCAGTAGAAGTTCTCAAAGGTGAGCAAGCGCTAAAGAAATACAATGCACCACATGGTGTAATCCTCATCAAAACCAAAAATGCCGCACCACAACTCCCAACATTTGGCAAGAATGAAATGGAACTAACTATTCCATCACCAAAGCCTGGCACAAGGATATCGATTCGTGATAAGAGCGGAGCAACTATGGCCGATGGTGATCAGAACCCAGTCATTATTATTGATGGGAAGGTCTCCGACAATGAGACCTTAGACAAGTTATCGCCTGACGATATTGAGTCCATAAATGTACTCAAAGGAGAGAAGGCCTTGGAGGAATACAAAGCTTCCAATGGCGTCATTATTGTGAAAACAAAAAACAGTTAAAGAAACGTACGACCAGGAGATAGAGATCTCATGGGTCAATCATCCTTTTCCCCACCCCGACCACAGCGGAGCGAGTGGAGGGGTCTATTGGCTTTGTAACTTCTCGTTACCAATTTAGTGAGAGTGCGTTTGCAACTAAGAATTACCTACCCAATAGATCTCCCACCAGAGGCAACCAGAGGCCAGCAGGCTCCACTTCACTCACCCTCTCCACTTCGGTCGAGACGTGCCTCTGGGTTCGTTTCGGTCAAGAGGGGAAAGGAGAGGAACTTGGCATCACACAACTCGCTTTAAATCAGACTTTTAATATGTAGTTATATGAAAGCCTTGACAAGCAAAGTAAGCTTACTTACCTTTCGGGAGTAAGAAACATCAATATTAATTGGCTCCGCTCCCAAGAGTCTCGCGACTTTCGAGAGTTGTGGACCGGCAAACTTTTGGTGATCCCGTGGTACCGCGGGAAGAAAAGCCGCCGCTTTATTCATTTCTTAACCGCTGATCAGATGAGAAATCTCGACTTCAGAATTTCCGACTCTTTGGCAGCCAAGGTCTTCGAACTATCTAATGAAAAGGACACCATCTAGATAAACTCATACTTCAGCGGCCTCTGTTACCAGAATGTAAGGCCTTCCATTCGATGCAGATGTTATGGCAAGAGATCTAAATCCTTAAGTCCCAATTCTTGCTCCATAGTTTTCTAAATTGGCAGATGGACAGTCCGCGATCGTATTCTGATGATACCATCAAATTGCTGGAGTCAATGACTCAAAGCATCTTGATCACTGGTGTCGACCTGGATTTCCCTGGCCCCTACATCCTCTATGTCAATGCAGCTTTTGAAAAGATGACGGGTTGGGCAAGATCTGAGGTTATCGGTAAAAGTCCCAGAATACTTCAGGGCGCCAAAACAGACCTTAGCATCTTCCCCGATTTGGCAGAAACTCTCAAAAGTGGCAAAGTCTGGACAGGCTGCACGATCAACTATAAAAAGGACGGAACGGAGTTTCATATGGAGTGGTCCATTGCTCCTGTATTTGACAAGAATGGAAATGGCGACCAATTGCTGGCAGTTCAAAATGACATCACTGAAAATGTCGCGGTCGAAACCCGACTTAAACAGACCAGAAAGAGAGAATTAAAGAGAATAAAGGAAATCGAACGTGCGAATACAAGGCTTAAAAAAACGCTCGATCTATTTGTCAAATATGTCCCGGAGTCCGTAGTGGAGAGCGCTCTTTCTGACACCAAAAAAAACCTAAAGAAAGGTGTCAAGCTAGATGTAGCTTTGCTCTTTTGTGATATTCGGGGATTTGCTCCTATCTCTGAAAAACTGAATCCGACCGAGGTGGTTCGCTTACTTGATACGTACTATACCAAGATGGGGGAAGTCATTGATATGCACAATGGTGTCATCAATCAATTTACAGGCGATGAGATATTCGCCACGTTTGGCGCTCCCCTACCCATCCAGGATCCTGAGATGTCGTCCACTCACTGTGCCATAGAAATGGTGAATAAATTAGATGAAATTAATCGGGATTTGGCAGATATTCTGCCGAAAAGACTGCAGGTAGGCATTGGGCTCAATTATGGTCCCGTCATAGCCGGAAATCTTGGTTCTGATCAAAGGCTCAAGTATGCCATCACTGGCGATGTTGTAATCACCGCCAAAAGGATAGAATCACTCACCTCAGGTCTTTCAAATGCCATTCTCGTTAGTGAATCCATCTATGAAAAGATCAAAGCGTCGATTCCGACAAGACCCTGGGGTGAAGTGAGTGTAAAAGGGAAAGAAGAAAAGATATTGGTTTTTCAGTTGGTCAATGAGTAGCTCCTACGAAAAAGGTGAAATAGAAGTTAGTCAATCTATGCTCTTTGAACATATCTCCAACTGTTAGAACTACAGTAATTCCCCTTCTTCCCACCCCGACCGCAGCGGAGCGAGTGGAGGGGTCTATTGGCTTGTTACCCGGTGCATTCAAGCAAATTTCATGTGAATTATGAATCTAAGATTCCAATCCAATAGTTCTCTCCACTCCGCTCACCCTATCGGGTTCGCTTTGGTCGAGATCCTATCCCGACCGTGGTGGAGGGATCTAGGGTGTGAGAAACTTGGCGTCACACAACTCCCTTTAAATCAGACTTTTAGCATGTAGTTATATGAAAGGTAGAGGCCCGCTAGAACGCCTAGATCTTCATCTAGCTCTTTCCCACTATCAAGCCATTCCTACACAAAAACACAATATTGATATCTATTTTTAATGCACTTGTATGATATCATCTAAAGATATATCTTTATGGTAAAAGATGAAAAGCATATCGCTGAAATTGAATGAGAACATATTGATTGAAACAGAATCATTGCTGGAACTTATTGATAAAAGTAGAAACAAGTACATCAATGATGCTCTGGAATTTTATAATAAATATCAGAGGCGTCGAATGATAGAAGAACGGTTGATTATGGAATCGAAAATGGTTGCTGAAGATTCATTGGAAGTACTTCATGAATTCGAATCCCTGCAAGATGAAGTATAAACAATATGAGCTGTGGCTGGCTGACTTGAATCCGAGATTTGGAACCGAATCTGGAAAAACAAGACCGGTAACGATCATTCAAAATGACATCTTAAACAAGATTCATCCTTTAGTAGTGATATGTCCGATAACGACAAATGTAAAATCAGGTGCAAGCATATTGAGAGTACATCTTGAGAAAGGAGATGGTGGTATAAAGCGAAAAAGTTCAATAATGATTGATCAAATCCGAGCAATCGATAATAGACGATTAATAAAGAAAATTGGATATATACCAAGAGCGATTCACGAAAAGATCAACAAAAACCTACAAATAGTCTTGGGATTCGATTACTGAATGCCTATACGCTACCATTCAAATGAGTATATAGCAAGTGAATCGTGGCAAACACAGTAAATACACAATAACGCACCTCATGAAACCACTCCTCTTCTTCATGATCATCCTCCTGGCATCAAATTGTCAAGAAAGAACAGCGCCTAAAGTTGACCCACCTCAGAAAAGTGACAAACCCATGGTCAGTTTCACATTTGATGATGGCATCACCAACGATATCGTAGACTACAAATTTGAAGATTGGAATCAGATGATTCTAAATGCTCTGCAAGAAGCTGGTGCCACATCGATGTTCTTTGTCACCGGCTTTAACAAGACGAGTCGCAAAGGAAAATTTCTACTATCTGAATGGGATAAGGAAAATCACAAAATTGCCAATCACACCTATACCCATGCAAACTTTAATGACACGATCAATACGCTAGACATATTTACTGACGAATTAGTTCGAACAGATTCCATTATAAATCAATATAGAAATTATACCAAGTTCTTTCGATTTCCCTATTTGAAAGAAGGAAAGACGAAAGAAAAAATTGAGGGCATACGATCAATCCTAGACAGAGAGGAGTATGAAAATGGATATGTGACCATCGATGCCTCTGATTGGTATGTCAATGCACGGCTGATAGACAAAATGCGCTCAGGTGAACATGTAGATACGTTTGCATTTCAAGAATTCTACCTGAAGCACATCCTTGACCGAGCAAATTATTACGAATCTCTTTCGTATGAGCTAACGGGCAGGCATATCAAGCACACTCTATTATTGCATCATAATTTGACCTCTGCCCTATTTTTACAACCCCTCATCAAGAAATTTACAGCCGAAGGATGGGATATTGTCGACGCTATCGATGCATATCAAGATCCCCTTTATCAAAGCAGACCAAATGTGGTGCCCGCCGGAGAAAGCTTGATTTGGTCTCTGGCCAAAGCAAGCGAAAAATATGAAGGCCAACTGCGATATCCAGCCGAAGACAGTCGCTATGAAAAAGATGAAATGAATCAGTTGGGGTTGTAGTACCGCTCAATTTCTTCCAAACTCTTTCCCTTGGTCTCAGGCACATACTTGTAGAAAAAGATAGTGGCGATCAAACACATAAGCGCAAAGGTGAAAAAGCCGGCGCCTACACCTATTATATCTACATACCACGGAAACAAGAAGGCGGTCAGGAAATTAACGCCCCAATTGGCAAAGGTGGCGATGGACATGGCACGGCCTCGTATTCTGGTGGGAAAAATCTCTCCTATGAGTACCCAGATCACTGCATTGATGGAGAAAGCCAACGCGGCCATATAGACACACAACATGATCACGATCCAAATGCCTGATTCACCCAGACTGAAGAGCGTCGCAATAATGACCAGCGAGATAAAGACCACAGCCATGCCCCAGATTAGCAATGGTCGCCTGCCCCAAGTGTCGATCTTCCACAGTGCGATGATGGTGAAGATCAAATTGATGACTCCGATAGCTACCTGAAACTGCAGGGCACTGCTCAATTGAAATCCAGCATCTTCGAGGATAGTAGGCCCGTAGTAGACAATAATATTCACCCCGGTAAACTGGCCAAAAACCGAAAGCCCCACGCCCACAATCAAGGCCAGGCGAAGTCCTGGTTTGAGAAGATCTCCTATTTTTCCTTTCACCTGAGTGACCGTCTTTCTTATTTCTTCCAACTCGCTGTGCGCCACGCTTGCACCACTGATCCTTGACAAAATGGAACGCCCTATGTCCGTTTGTCCATTCTTGATCAGCCAACGGGGACTCTCGGGGATCAGGAATAGTAAGAGGATAAAGAGCCCCGCAGGAATCATCTCCGAACCAAACATGCCTCGCCACACCTCTGAAACCAGGACTTTATGGAACATACCCGTTCCGCCAAAGGCCTCTGCATTTCCTTGTGAAAAGCCGAGTAATGTCCAGTTGGAAAAATAGGCCAGCAAAATCCCAACGACAATAGAGAGCTGATAAAGAGCCACCAGTCTTCCTCTGATCTTGGGTGGAGCAACTTCAGAAATATACAGCGGCGCCACAACCGAGGCCATACCCACCCCAACTCCTCCAACCAATCTGGCCATAATTAAGAGCTCAAAATTCTGGGGCACCGTGGATCCCAAGGCCGAGACAAAGAACAACAGTGCCGCGATCAACAGCACCGGTTTTCTGCCGTATGTATCACTAAATACTCCGGCTGCGGCTGCTCCGGCAATCGCGCCTACTAATGCAGAACTGGCAAACCAACCCACTTCCAATTTATCGAGCTCAAAAAATGTCTCCACAAATCCGAAAGTCCCGGAAATAACTGCTGTATCGAACCCAAAGAGCACACCTCCCAGAGAGGCAACAAAACAATCAGTGCCAGATACTTCCTATTTCCGTTGTTCATATATCTAATTTACCCCAACTTCGGCAACGAAAAAATACCTTTATTCGGAGATACTGTAAGAACCGCTCCGTTCTGGGCAAGGCAGACATGGCATTGAAAACGAAAGATATGTTTCTACATTTTAGAGAATCAACGATAGAGATTGAGGATGTCAAAATAAATTATGTGATTGGAGGAAGTGGTCCTCCCGTGCTTTTGCTGCATGGCTATCCTCAGACCCATGTTATGTGGCATAAAATTGCCGACCAACTAGCGCAGCGTCATACGGTTATTGCAAGTGATCTAAGAGGTTATGGAGATAGCAGCAAGCCTCCAACAAACAAAAGTCACAGCCCCTACTCCAAACGGGCAAGTGGCGATGATCAGGTACAATTAATGCAAAGACTCGGTTTTAGCAAATTTCAGTTGGTAGGGCATGACAGAGGAGGGCGTGTTGGGCATAGAATGGCTTTAG
>CAJQNM010000090.1 GCA_905479665.1 uncultured Saprospiraceae bacterium | reverse complement strand
ACAAAGCCACTGGCTCCTGTGACCAGGATTCGGGCATCCTTATGCATGAAACGAAAAGGGTTTAGATCCTTGGAATAAACTGCCACCTACATGATCTTTGCGAGATCCAGTAACAGACGACACGACGTTGCGGCGGCCACTCACAAAACAGTATGCCATATACGCCATTAGGATGGCCTCTTTAAATTCGATCAAATGGGCTTCAGCAACACGGACATCGATATGGAGTGGTTGTAACTCGTTTACGATGCGCTCTACTAGAAAGGTATTGTACGCACCGCCTCCACTGAGCACCATGGTGCCACCCAGGTCGCCACCGAGCATCTGGACAAAATGTTTTAGCTCCTTAGCAATGTATTCAACCACGGTACGCAAGGCACTCTCTGTGTCTGGCTCTGACTCGACAAGTGGCCAGACCGTATCCAGTATCCAGCTATTGTCCATCGATTTGGGTGATGGCTCCTGGTGGTATTTGATTTGCTGAAGACGATCAAGCAGGTCGGGGATGATTTGGCCTTTGCGCGCGAGCCCTCCTTCATTGTCATAATCCAAACCATTGCGTGCGGCCAGCCTATTGAGAATTTGATTGCAGGCGACAACATCGCTCGATTGAACGCTTATACTGTGTTTGGAAACGTTGCAAATGCCACCCAGATTGGTGAAGTAGGTGTCGCGAGGCAACAGATCGATCTCGACCAGCGGAGCCAAAGGTGCACCCTGCCCGCCCAGCGCCATGTCCAAAAGCCTAAACTGGCCAATCGTAGGTAGACCTGTCAGTGCGGCAATTTGTGACCCATGCCCGATTTGCAGGGTTGCTTGTCGATCAGGGTCGTGAAAAACGGTATGGCCATGCCAGCCGATCAGCTCGGGAGACAGGTCCCCATCTTCAATAAAGTTGGCGATGTACGCTGCAGACAACTTGCTAAAGTCCGCTTCCAGATGATACAACTTGCGAGCAGACAATGCAGGTGCCATACTGAGTGACTGAATAATGTCATCAGGGTAGTGCAGAGTAGTTGCATGTTTTAAAGACCACTGCACAGATCCTTTTGGATCTTCCGAAAAATCTATGATGGCAAGGTCCAGCCCATCGAGAGAACTCCCCGACATGGCTCCAAGTACCAGCACCTATTTCTTCTTAAATTCGAACGTATATTCTGAGACAGCTTTGATCTCTTCCGGTGTCAAAATGCCCGCAAATGCGGTCATAAGTTCCTTCCCATTTGTGACTTGATCGATGCGTTCTTCCAGAGTGGTTTCGGCCAACGCCAAGTCCTTAGCTCCGTTCAACCCCATCTTTCCATCAAGACCGTGACAGGTAATACAGTAGGTTTTAAAAATCTTTTCACCGTCGATCGTTGGCTCTTCAACCTTAGCTACCGGCTTGGCCTCGTCTTTTTTTGCATCAGGTTTCGCCTCACCTCCGCAGGCCAAGAGTATCGCTGCTAGTGCCCAAAAAGCAAATTGTATCCTCATATCTGCAAGTGTCTGTTAGTTGCGGGAAAGATAGCAAAACTTGTTTGTCCAAACTTTAACTTCTGCTGAGCTTCTTGTGGCTTGCTTTTTGATTAAGTACAAGTGAATTGTTGTTACGTAAAAAAGAAAATTATGAATTTTGCACGTACATCCTTTGTGATGCTCGTGAGATTAGTAAGACGCATTTTTCGTGTTAGAAGCAACCAGACACCGATTGATGAAAATTCTGGACAGCTTACACCAATACACTTACTTGCTCCCGAAACACGTCCGTATATCGCATTGTGATCGGACGATTTCTTCATTACCTTGTCTCAAGTGTCTTCCGAACTTAGGCAAAGGTTAGTGACTGGCGTGATCTATGTAGCCCTTTGGGTTGCCTGTATCATGTGGAACAGTCTATCTGCTCAGATCTTCTTGGGCCTTTTGGCTTTGGCGGCATCTTATGAATATTTGCACACGTCAACGCTGAGGGGTAAGCAGCTCACTATCGGGATGTTATTAGCTCTGATCTTTTACTTGTCCTTTACCCTCTATGCTACTCAGCCCGATTTGCCGCAGGCCTGGCGCTATGCTATTTTTCTCTCTTTCGCGTTCTCAATATTGCTATCGGTGCGGTTGGCCCTGCGAGCCGATCCCCTGGATTTTCAATGGCCCTGGCTTTCCTTTGTCTTCTATACAGTACTGCCTTTTGCGTTATTGTTTTCATATGGACACTGGTCGGGACCCTACCAGTGGGAGTATATTCTAGTCCTGGTGCTATTCACTTGGATCAATGATACGATGGCCTATGTGGTGGGTAAATTGCTGGGAAAACGGAAGTTGGCCGCTTCGATTTCACCTGGTAAAACCTGGGAAGGAAGTATTGGTGGTTGGCTTTCTGTTGGTGCTTGTGGCATCGTCCTTGGCATGACGACAGACCTCTTTAGTCCTCTTGAATTCTTTGTCTTAGGGATCATTATTGCTGGCTCAAGCACGATAGGAGATTTGGTCGAGTCGCAATTCAAACGCAAGCGAGGGATCAAGGATACGGGTACTGTGCTTGCGGGCCACGGAGGGTTTTTAGATCGACTTGACTCGCTGCTTTTCTGTGTACCTTTGATGGGCATTTTTCTCTTAATAGTAAACCCACTCTGACTTTGATCGGCATACATCGAGAAGTACGCGGCACCCTCATCGTGGTTGCTGTGATTTGCCTCATTTTCGTGGCGATCATATATTTTATCTGGCCTTGTGCAGTGCCTTTTGGTAGCGTTTTGGCGCTTGGTCTTTTTATTTTTGTGCTCTCCTTTTTTCGCATACCCAAAAGAGATTTTAGGACACAGCTCAATCGAGTGATCAGTCCTTGCGATGGTAAGGTGGTGGTCATTGAGGAAGTCACAGAGTCAGAATTTATTGCGGGAAGATGCCGTCAGATCAGCGTCTTCATGTCGCCACTAAATGTGCACATAAACTGGCACCCCGTAAGCGGGCAAGTGGTTTACAAAAAATATCATCCTGGAAAATATCTGGTCGCCTGGCATCCTAAGTCATCCACTGAAAATGAACGAATGTCTGTGGGCTATCAGTTTGCGGACGATTCGAAAATACTAGTTCGTCAAATTGCTGGAGCAATGGCCAGACGAATTGTTAATTATGCAGAGGTGGATCAGGATGCAAGCGCTGCGACAGAGATGGGCTTCATAAAATTTGGGTCTCGTGTAGACGTATTTGTCCCATTGGACTATCCGCTGCAGGTGGCGATAAATGATCGTGTAATCGGAGGAGTAACTCCCTTGGCGACAGTTATTTAATATCCCCTTTGCGACCAGGCAGAATTTTTACACCCGAAGAAGAAAAAGCCCATGTGCTCACCCATGGGCTGGGGGTTTTATTTATTCTCGTGGCGGGGCCTATACTTTTGCTCCATGCACATGAAAAAGTGTACTTGCAGGTCGGAATACTCTCTTATATTTTCTCTTTTGCTGCTGTATTTGCTGCCTCCTCCTGGTATCATGCCACAAAGGTCGGTCGGCAAAGGGATCGCTTGCGGGTGCTGGATCACATTGCTATTTATTATTTTATTGCGGGTACCAATGCCCCTTTTTTACTCGGCCTGGTGGATGGCACACGCGGCCTGATTTTCATGTCTTTGATGGGCTTGCTCGTCTTACTCGGTACGTTCTATAAATTAAGTGGCACGCAAAAATTTCCCTGGTTTTCTTTATTCTTTTATTTATTGTTGGGCTGGCTAGGCATACTTACAGTCTATCTCATTTACCCGAAGATTGAGGTAGATGTCATATTGCTCATTCTCGCCGGTGGAGTATTTTATTCCATTGGCACCTACTTTTACAAAAACGATTCCCACAAATGGTACCACACCATCTGGCATATTTTTGTCTTATGCGGAGCATTGGCACATTTCTGGGCCATTTGTAAAATTGCAACCTAATGGGAGAGGTCCCCTTAAAGTTCAAATGTCCAAAGTCTCACCTCTTTCATATAACTACATGCTAAAAGTCTGATCTAAAGCGAGTTGTGTGACGCCAAGTTTCTCACGCCCTTTCCCATCTCGACCGAAGCGAACCCGATAGGGTGAGCGGAGTGGAGCTTGCCGACCTTTGGTGGGAGAACTATTGGATTGGAATCTTAGATTCATAATTCACATGAAATTTGCTTGAATGTACAGGGTAACAAGCCAATAGACCCCTCCACTTGCTCCGCTGCGGTCGGGGTGGGAAAAAGAGAATTACTGTAGTTATAACAGTTGGAGATATGTTAAAAGAAGCATAGATTGACTAACGTCTAAAGTCTATTATCTCAAATCTAGCGTCTCAAGTCTCCATTCTAAATTCTAACCTCCTTCTTCATTTGGGGAAAGAAAATCACTTCCTGAATGGACGTTTGGTTGGTGAGTAGCATGACGAGCCTATCGATGCCGATACCCAGTCCGCTTGTCGGAGGCATACCGTACTCCAGTGCCCGGACAAAATCAAGATCCATCGCCATGGCCTCATCATCACCTTCAGCGGCCAATTTTAATTGGTCTTCAAATCGCTCACGCTGATCGATCGGATCATTGAGTTCTGAATATGCATTGGCAATTTCCTGGCGATTGATGAATAACTCGTAGCGCTCGACCAGTCCTTCTTCTGTGCGATGTTTTTTTGCCAGCGGTGACAACTCTATGGGGTAGTCCGTGATATAGGTCGGTTGCAGCAAGTGAGGTTCGACCTTGGCAGCAAATATGGCATCAATCAGTTTGCCTTTTCCATACTTAGGATCGACCTCAATGTCCAGATCCTGACAGACCTGCAGCAAGGCCTCTATGTCCATGCCTTTGATATTGACACCCGCATATTCTTCGATTCCTTGCAACATGGGAAGACGTCGAAATGGCATCGCTAGGCTTATCTGCTCACCACCTACCTCGATATTTTCTCCACCGGTGACCTGGCGGCAAATGGCATTGATAAGCTGCTCGACCATCTCCATCATCCAGAAATAATCTTTGTAAGCCACATAAATTTCCAGCGCCGTAAATTCGGGATTATGGGTTCGGTCCATTCCCTCATTGCGAAACATCTTGCCGATCTCATAAACCCCGTCATATCCACCTACGA
The DNA here is from genome assembly GCA_905479665.1 of uncultured Saprospiraceae bacterium. Lineage (GTDB taxonomy): Bacteria > Bacteroidota > Bacteroidia > Chitinophagales > Saprospiraceae > CAJQNM01. The sequence goes on along the minus strand of CAJQNM010000090.1, from coordinate 4,303 downwards.
TGAGCCGCTTTAGATACAACTCATTGGCGATGCGCATGAAGAGTGGCATGTCGAGGGCATTGTGGTGCGTAGTAAACGGTCGTGCTGCTGCCCCTCCATGCACGGGTTGAAGGACAGGTGTTTCCACTTCCATCCAGCCGCGATCATCAAAAAATTTGCGCATCTCTCTGATCACCTGCGATCGGATCGTGAAATGTTGTTTCACGTTCGGATTGACCACCAGGTCAAGATATCTCTGACGATAGCGCAACTCAGGATCGGTAAAAGCATCGTAGGTTACCTCTTGCCCTGTCTCCTCATCGATGCGTGTCTTGACTATGGGCAAAGGCTTGATTGATTTGCTCAGCACCGTCAACTCTTTTACGTGGACGGTGGTTTCTCCCACTCTGGTGGTGAAGACAAAACCTTTAACGCCAATAAAATCACCAATGTCGAGCAGCTTCTTAAACACGGTGTTGTACAGGCTTTTATCCTCATCCGGGCTGATGTCATCACGAGATATATACAACTGTATTCTCCCACTGCTGTCCAGCAACTCCGCAAAAGAGGCCTTCCCCATGATACGACGCATCATCAGCCTTCCAGCCAGGCAGACTTCCTCAAACCCTTCGGCACCATCCTCGTAGGATGTTTTGATATCTGCAGCCAAATGCGAAACCGGATAGAGCGCCGCGGGATAGGGGTCGATGTTAAGTTCGCGAAGTTTTTGCAGCGATTCTCGCCGGATGAGTTCTTGTTCGCTCAGTGTATTTTGCATAGCTGCTTTCAATGTTCGGCCAAAAATAGACAGGAATAGGGAGAAAAAATTACCATGTGTTAATTAATTCCGTTTTAGCGCTTGGACAACACCTTAGGGTAGTCATATTGACTAACTTTGGGTCTTCTTTCGAGCCACTTTCCATAACATGATCCTGAGTAAAGCAAACATATTATTGGTCATACTCTTGTTGGGAGCTGGTGGGCTGCAAGCTCAGACCGACCTCATCATCAGTGAGTATCTGGAGAATGGTGCAGAAAAGTGCATTGAGATCCATAATCCAACCAATGCTGCCATTCCTCTTGCCGATTACCATATCAGTGTATGGAACGACGGATCACCGGAGCGACAGACCTTACGAAACCTGGCAAGTGCTGGTACCATCCCTGCTGGCGGAACCATTCGCTCATGTCGCAGTGCTGGGTCGCTTGCGTCTATCCCCGCCGGCATTGACTTTGCGACCGGATTTACTGGCAATGATGCGGTGGCGATCACCAAGGGCCCGGCATATGATATCGTTGATCTCCTTGGCAACACCGGCTGCGATCCGGGCACGTCATACGAGGAGAGTGGTGTTGTGACCAAGGGTGTGATCTTAAGGCGAAATTCGTGCATCCTGAATGGCGTGACCAACGACCCTCCAGGCAGCTGTTCGTTTCCCACATTGGCCACCGAATGGATCGCCTTTCCACCGTCAGCTACAGAAGATTTAGGCGCACACAGCACCAGCACACTTTCCATCACCGCAGTGACTGATAACTCCACGATGGATTGCAATGGTGGCACTGGAAGTATCGCAGTGACTGTTTCCGGCCTCGTCGATGGTAAAGGCTATGCACTGAGCTTCACCCGCAATGGTGCGTCGCTTCAGGCTACCCTTACGGCACTGGGAGGAATTTTGCAGCTTCACAACCTGGTTGTTGCTTCCTACTCAGATTTTATGGTGGAAGATTTGTCTGGTACGTGCCGCTCTACAGTGGATGCCACGATTCTTGAGATCACAAACCCTGAACGTCCCACCAATGTGTTTGTCAATCCAACAAATCCGAAGTCTTGTGGCGGAAATGGTACGATCAATGTGACTGCCAATGGTACAAACCTAAGCTACGCTCTCGATGGAGGTGACTGGCAGCAATCCAGCACATTTCTGGTTCCTGAGGGAGATTATCAAGTGACTGTCCGATCGGACAATGCTCCTCTGTGCATCACTGATCCGGAAACAGTGGTTCTGACAGATCCTTCTGCACCGATGATTGCAGCTACGCCAATCCATCCCACCTGTGGGTCCACTGGTTCTATCACGCTCTCCGGTGTCAATGCTGGCAGCGAGTATTTTGTGGAGTGGTTTGACCCCGCTAAAGTCACTATCAATAGGCTGCCCAGTTCAGGAAATGAATTAATCATTGAGAATCTTACTCCTGGCAACTACACCGATATCCGCATTGTCGAGCAATCTACCTCTTGCGAGTCCAATCTGCTCCAGGGCCCCATCGTGCTGAATGGTGCTATGGGACCGACCATCGAGGTCACTGGGACCGATCCCAGCAGTTGTGGCTCAAATGGTACGATTATGGTATCTGGTCTGACGGCTGGATCATTTTATGATTTATCTTTTGAGCGTGATGGCAATGTCGTTCAGCAGTCTAGTCTTCCCGCAAACGCAGGGCAGATTGTATTGAGCACACCTTTGGGCAGCTACACTAACTTTCAAGCCTCTCCAGTGGGCAGTACCTGTACTTCCAACATGATTAGGGACACGGTATCATTAATGGATCCGGCTGGGCCGACCATTGCTGCCATGGTCGTCAGTCCTGGGCTCTGTGGGATCAATGGGCACGTCATCCTCAGTGGTGTTGTTTCGGGCACTGTATATCAGGTCAACTATGTACAGGAGACCACTGCAGTGCAACAGGACGATATGGTAGCCACTGGCGATCAAGTCGAAATAAGCTTGTCCCCTGGGCGGTATACAAATTTTCAGGTTGTCGATGCTGCTGGCTGTACCTCAAATCTGCTTTCTGAGGAGCTGGTGATCCAAGCCCCAACTGGTCCGGTCATTGGAGTTTCTAGCAGGGCACCGGTGAAATGTGGTGGCAACGCAACCCTGGTGATTGAGGGTTTGATCACCAATGAAATATATGATGTATCGTATTTCTACAATTCGCAGGCGAATGAAGCCAACAATCTAGCGGCGGGCAGTGACGGCACCATCGAGCTCTCTGTACCAACCGGAGCATTCAAAAATATACAAGTCATGCACCTGGCTTCCAGATGCGAGTCCAACCTGCTCGCGGGAACGACAAATATTTTTGATTTGGATGCGCCGACGGTCTCTGTTTCGGGCCAGAATCCTATGAGCTGCACTGCGAGAGATGGACTATTGCGTATTCTGGGACTTACTTCGGGTACGCCGTATGATCTTACTTACGATTCCAATGGGGTCGTGAGGCAGTTGGAAGATGTTGTTGCTGCAAATAATGCTATTATTCTGCCGGTTTCTGCGGGCACTTATACCAACTTGCAGGTGACAGATCCGCAGACTGAGTGTCGCTCCAATCTGATTTTCTATGAAATTATTCTCAATGCACCGGGAGCGACCATAAACATTGCCGGAAGCGATCCGACAATCTGCGGTGAAGAGGGCCGACTCACCGTTAGGGATCTGGATCGGGACGGACTATACGATGTCGTCTACGAACAAGATGGGGAAGCTCAAAGCCGAAATAATGTGAGCTCAGGTAACCTTGAAATTAATTTTAATGTGCCGCCTGGGGACTACACCAATGTCCAGATTACGGAAAGGAATACCCGTTGTAGATCCAACATTGAGACCGACATAGTTACCATTTCCCAAGGTGAGGCGCCTCTGATTGAGGAGGTAGAAGTGTCCGAGCAATTCTCCTGTGGCGGAAGCGTAGGCCTCGAGATCGATGCCACTGGCCCCAACCTCGAATACAGCGTAAGTGGTGGTGAAGACTGGAATGCGAGCCCTGAGTTTGAGAACTTGCCTCCGGGTGAATACGATGTGGCAGTACAGGTGGCTGGATCGACGGGCTGTGTGGTGGAATGGGGCAAAGTCATTGTTCCTGATGGTACTTTGCCCGGCATTCTGGATGTCGACATCACACCCATCGAAGATTGTGATGGAGTCGCCGAGATCAACATCGATGCCATTGGTAGGGATCTTCAGTATAGCATCGATGGCGGAATGAACTGGCAGCCCTCGGGTGTCTTTGCGAATCTCGTAGCTGATACCTATCAGGTCATGGTTAGAGAGACGGGCTCTGACTTGTGTGTTACACGCGGCAAAGAAGTTACTTTCAATGAGCCCACGGCACCGCAGATAAACTCGGTCGTGCAAAATCCTCTCGAGAGCTGCAATGGCACGGGAGACTTAGCGATCAATGCAGATGGTCTGGAGACGGGTAGGCGTTACCGACTGGATCTGGACTCTGCCGGCAAAGAGATGCAGATTGATTTGGTGGCACAGTCCAACAAGCAGCTGCTGGTGACCGGCCTTGCCGAAGGTCGTTATCAAAACTTGCA
>CAJQNM010000089.1 GCA_905479665.1 uncultured Saprospiraceae bacterium | reverse complement strand
AAACTGGAATCGTCCGGCCTTCGAAATCAATGCGCTGATGTCACTATTGCTCGACACCATTCATGGGGAGGTAGAGACCATGATGAAAAATAACATCCGGCTCAATGCCATCGGGGATCTCGATAAGTTACCCGAGAAAACGCTGAATGCATTGTTGGAAGGCATGCAGGAAACGCGCGACAATGATCGGATGACCTTGACGCTGGCGCTTAACTATAGTGCACGTTGGGAGCTGACTTACGCAGCGCAAGCTATGGCCAAGGATGTAGCGGCAGGAGTATTGCAGGTCGAGGATATTACCGCCACAGTGATGGAGTCATACTTGACCACCAAAAGCATTCCAGATCCAGATCTGCTTATTCGAACCAGTGGCGAACATCGCATCAGTAATTTTCTCCTTTGGCAAATCGCCTATAGTGAGCTCTATTTTACCGATGTGTTCTGGCCCGAATTTAGAGAGAGAGATTTTTACGAGGCAGTCATTGACTACCAGGGTCGAGAGCGTCGTTTTGGCAAGACGAGCGATCAAGTAGTTTAACAAAATGTTAAAGCACTAAAAAGAAGCGAGCAGTGGTAAAAACCATACGTTGGGGCATAGTGAAGATCTTTACGAAGTCGATGAAAGTTTTCCTTTCGATCTGTCTTATCCTTTCTGCCGCCTCAATGTCGGCACAGGAACTGGTAGACTACAGCGATGCCAAGGAATATGAAATAGGAGAGGTAACCATTGTTGGTGCCAACTATAGTGATGAGAATGCCATTCGGGTGGTCTCAGGCTTGAAGAAAGGCAAGAAAATCAGCATCCCCGGAGATGATATCAGTGCAGCCATGCGTGCGCTCTGGCGTCAGAAGCTCTTCACAGACATTCAGATTGTGCAAGAGAAGGTCATTGGCGATGTCGTCTTTCTTCGTGTCGAGCTTGAGGAACGGCCCCGTCTTTCGAAGTTTACCTACAAAGGCACTAAGAAGGTCTATCACGATGACCTCAATGATGCGGTCAAGCCCTTCTTATTGCGCGGTGGCATCGTCACCGAAGCCACTAAAATGAATGCCAAGACTGCCATCGAAAAATACTTCATCAAGAAGGGATACCTCGATGCAGAAGTGACACCTGTCGAAAAGGTGGATGATAAATTGCGCAACAGCATTGTACTGGAGTTTGAAGTAGACCGCAAAGAGCGCATCAAAATCGAGAATATTGGATTTAACGGAGCTACGGTCAAGCCAAAGAAACTGCGCAAGCAGATGGACAATACCAAGCATCGCAAACGTTTTCTCGCATCGAGTAAATACATCCGCGATGACTACCTCGAGGACAAGAAATCCATCATCAATTATTACAACACCATCGGATTTCGTGATGCGCGTATCATGGGGGACTCCATCTGGCGCGATGACGAAGACGGCAAGCTGCATGTAAATATTGATATTGAGGAGGGCAATCGCTATTATTTTCGCGATATCACCTGGAAGGGCAATAGCATCTATGAAGATGAGCAGCTGCAAGCACGTTTAGGAATCGTTCCGGGCGATATCTACAATCAAGAATTGATGGAGACCCGCCTACAGTTCAGCCAGGATGGCAGCGATGTCAGCTCCTTGTACATGGACAATGGGTATCTTTTCTTTCGGGTGGAGCCGACCGAGGTTGCCATCGACAACGACAGTATAGATCTGGAGATGCGCATCTTTGAGGGTCCCCAGGCTACCATCGACCGGGTCATCATCAAGGGCAATGATCGTACACACGAGCATGTCATACGCCGTACCATCCGGACACAACCCGGCGAGAAATTTAGCCGTGCTCAGCTTATCCGCTCCCAGCGAGAGGTGATCGGTTTGGGTTACTTTGACCCAGAGACCATGCAACTGAACACCCCGGTGAATGCCAACCGCGGTACGGTCGATATCGAATACGTCCTTGAAGAAAAATCGTCCGATCAGTTGGAGCTTTCTGCGGGCTATCAGCCCAGCACCGCATTTTATCGGGGAGGGCTGATCGGCACCCTAGGGGTCACGTTCAATAATTTCTCTCTGCGGAACATGTTTACCAAAGGAGCATGGTCGCCTCTCCCGCAAGGCGACGGCCAAAAGCTATCAATCCGGGCGCAGACCAATGGTAAATTTTATCAATCGTACAATTTCAGCTTTACCGAACCATGGCTGGGAGGAAAAAAACCCAACTCATTCACCCTAGCAGCATTTTTTACTCAAAATGCCCGCTTCTTTGATGTGGAGCAAACGCTTTCGATCGCGCAAATCTCGATCGGACTGGGATCGCGTCTGGCTTGGCCTGATGACAACTTCGTGACCAACACCTCCATCAACCTGCAAAATATTAAGCTCAATGATTTTGCCAATGTTTTTAGATTACCCAACGGTCTCGATGTAGCGGATGGTGTTTTCCATAACTTTCACTTGCAGCAAACCTTTGCGCGCAGTACCGTGGCTGATCCCATCTTCCCTAAAGATGGATCTAACGTAAGTCTCACTCTGCAAATCACACCTCCATACTCGCTCTTTAGCAAGAGAGACTATAGTGATCTCCAGCCGGCCGAACTCTACAAGTGGACGGAATACCACAAGTGGAAATTTGTCGCAGAATGGTATAAAACCATTTGGGGAAAAATGGTGCTGAAGGCATCGGCAAAAATTGGGTTGCTCGGGTTTTTCAGCAAGGAAATTGGCGATTCACCCTTCGAGCGCTTTCAATTGGGCGCAGAACCTTTGGCTAC
>CAJQNM010000088.1 GCA_905479665.1 uncultured Saprospiraceae bacterium | reverse complement strand
GTATATTCACTGGGCTTGGTACCACATAATTGGCATTTCCTAGCTGCCTGTGCTGCACTAGAAGGCAATGGCGAAAAGGCGCTAACGGCCAGCCAGATGATGGTAGATATGGCGGTAGATATAGAAATGATGAAGGACCCCGATTGGGCTACACTGCAGCACTACTACAGCATACCTTGGTTTGTGATGGTAAAATTTGAAATGTGGGAAGAAATTCTTCAAGAGCCAGAGGTTGCTGAGTCACTGATTTATCCCCGTGCCATCCTAGCTTATGCCCGCGCCATGGCTTTTCTACATGGAGGTGAGGATTCACTTGCAATGAGAGAACTGGCTATCGTACACGCAGCTGCTATTGATGAACGAATAGCGAACTACACGATTTGGGAAATAAATTCGCTCCATGATATCTTAGCCATTGCAGAGCATGTGATCAAGGCACACAAGGCGATAGCGGTCAAGGACTTTGCCAATGCTGATCTGCACTTTAAAGCAGCAATTTCAGTCGAAAATGGCTTGGCCTACAATGAACCCCCAGATTGGTTTTTCTCGGTGCGTCATCGCTACGGTGATTTCCTATTGCAAACGGAGCAGTACGACGAAGCGGTCCTGGTCTATGCCGATGATCTTGAGGTATTTCCGGAAAATGGCTACGCTCTAAAAGGTCTCTCCTTGGCCTACGAACAATTAGCCTTTGATGATCTTGCCCTTGATGCCAGGCAGCGGTTCAATGTGGCTTGGCAATGGTCACCTCAGACACTTGAGTCCTCAGTCATAACATCATATACCAGAGGTGTTTTGACACGTGAACAATAAGCTTCGCGACCAATTTCCTAGTTCAAAACCATTCATCCAATTCATTCATTAGATTATCTGCTACAAGCTAAAATACCCGCGAAATCAAGGACGTCCTGCAATTTTCCTTCCCACCCTAAGAATGCCTACGATTGCGAGGCAAAATCACAGTGGAGCCCTTGATTTCATTGATTTTTTGCCTTTCGCGACGAAAACCCAATGCATAAATTGAGATTAAGAATCAAACCTGGACGAGAGGTACAAAAAAGAGGATCTAGATAGCTTTATAAATATTCTTGATAGTATTACTTTCATACTAGATAGTTAGTGCTATATTTGCGGTTCGTCATCAGCAATAACCTTTAGCATTATCATGGATTCAACTTATAGTAGCTCCCTACTCGGTAATCTTAAGAAAGACATCCCGGCAAGTATAGTGGTATTTTTTGTTGCCATACCACTTTGCTTGGGCATCGCCCTGGCAAGTGGAGCTCCTTTGTTTTCTGGACTCATAGCAGGCATCATTGGTGGCATAGTAGTTGGTGCCTTGAGTGGATCGCACATTGGGGTAAGCGGCCCTGCTGCGGGACTTGCAGCAATTGTCTTGACAGCCATTGGCTCACTGGGTGGATTTGAGAACTTTCTTTTGGCGGTTGTACTGGGAGGCATCATCCAGGTTGTCTTTGGCATTCTCAAAGCAGGGATCATTGGATATTATTTCCCATCCTCTGTAATTAAAGGCATGCTCACTGGCATTGGTATTATTATCATACTCAAGCAAATTCCGCACTTCTTTGGATACGATGTCGTTCCTGAAGGCAATTTCGCATTCAATCAAATGGATGGCGAAAATACCTTTAGTGAGATCAGACTTATGTTCAGTAATATTACTGTTGGTCCGACCATTATTGCCATTTTAGCTCTGTCCATTCTCATCCTTTGGGAGCGCGTACTTTCCAACAAAGGCAAATTTTTCCAGCTTGTTCAGGGGCCATTGGTGGCGGTAGCCACAGGTATTCTATACCACGTGCTCTCTCAAGGAACATCCTATGGTATTTCTCCTGAGCACCTGGTAAATGTGCCTACCCCTTCCGATTTTTCATCCTTCATGGGGCAGTTTAGTTTTCCAAACTTTGGTGCCATCGGAAACCCAGCGATCTGGGTGACCGCTTTCACGCTTGCCCTGGTAGCAAGTCTTGAGACCCTCTTATGTGTGGAGGCGACTGACAAACTAGATCCCCGCAAAAGAGTGACACCAACAAATCGTGAATTGTTGGCGCAGGGCACCGGAAATATTCTCTCAGGCCTGATAGGCGGCTTACCTATTACCCAGGTGATCGTGCGAAGTTCTGCAAATATTCAGTCGGGTGGCAGAAGCAAGGCAAGTGCGATCATTCATGGGTTCTTACTATTGATTTCAGTGATGATCATTCCTGGGCTGCTCAATATGATTCCATTGTCAGTGCTGGCAGCAATCTTGTTGGTTGTAGGATATAAGCTGGCTAAACCCTCACTCTTTAAATTCATATACAACAAGGGTTGGAAGCAATTCTTGCCTTTTATAGTGACAGTGCTTGGTATTATATTTACTGATCTACTTGTCGGCATCGGTCTTGGATTACTCGTAGGTATCGTAGTCATTCTGATCAACAGTTATCGCAACTCACATTTTCTCCACATCGTTGATAAGAGCAATGGAAAGCATAAAATCAAGATGACCTTGGCAGAGGAAGTAACCTTTTTTAATAAAGGTGCCATACTCAATGAGCTAGATCAATTGCCGCGTGATTCCTTCCTCGAATTGGATGTGCGTAAAACAAGATTTCTTGATCATGATATCGTTGAAATCCTAGAGGACTTTAGCATCAAGGCAAAAAATCGAAATATTGATATTAAACTTGTTTCGGAAAGAGGAGTTGTTACAAACCCGCCGAGCTATATTGACTTTTTTAATCTTTCTCCAACTACTTAAAAAAATGACGATGAACTTAGAGGTGCTAAATAGCAACACACAAACGAGAGAAACTCAAGCAGAAATCACACCTGATATTGCATTAGATCTGCTCAAAGCGGGCAACAAGAGATTTGTTGAGCATAAAAAGGCGAATCGAGACCTACTGAACCAAGTGAAAGATACAGGTAGTGGTCAATATCCATTTGCAACTATACTAAGTTGCATAGACTCAAGAGTGTCATCGGAACTGATTTTTGATCAAGGCATAGGAGACATATTTAGTGTCAGGATAGCGGGAAATTTTGTCAATAAAGATATCCTCGGTAGCATGGAGTTTGCCTGTAAACTTGCTGGCACAAAACTGATTGTCGTTTTGGGTCACACCAGTTGCGGCGCTGTAAAGGGAGCATGCGATAATGCACAATTAGGCAATCTAACGAGTATGCTGCAAAAAATCACACCCGCCGTGGAGGCAGTCTCCGAACCCGCAGATCCAAGTCTTCGCAACTCAGGAAATATTGAGTTTGTAAACAATGTAGCAAAACACAATGTTACGCTGACCATTGAGAAACTATTGGCCGAAAGCCCAGTCTTGGCGGAGATGAAAGAGAAAGGCGAAATTAAGATTATTGGTGCGATGTATAATATACATACAGGCATAGTAGAAATCTATTAAATTACTTAGTCGCTTTTATGCAAGTTTTATTAAATCGATCATGTGCAGCAGTATTCACCCTTGTACTGCTGCCTTTTCTCTTATTTTCTCAAGAAAGTAATTTTGGCAACTGGCTGATTTACATAGGCAGCAAGAAAATTGACAACAGGTGGAATTTTCATCACGAAATCCAGTATCGTAACTACAACGCTGCTGGCGATCTTGAGCAGTTGCTCATCCGGGGCGGATTGGGATACAACCTGTCGGAAAACAACAACAACATCTTGCTTGGCTACGGATTTATCCACAGCGAAAACTATGTGTCTGGGATGGATGAAAAAACGGATGTTGATGAGCATCGTATTTTTCAACAATTTATCACCAGACAGAAGCTAGGTGAGTTTGGTCTACAACATCGCTACCGGTTTGAGCAGCGCTTTGTGGCTGATGATTTTAGATTAAGGTTTCGCTATTTCCTTGGCATCACCCATCCACTCAAGACATTTACACAAGGCGAAAACCTCCTCTATTTCTCGGCGTACAACGAAATTTTTCTGGGCACCAAGGTACCTGCGTTTGACCGCAATCGCCTTTATCTTGGACTGGGATATCGATTTAATCCTGAAATCAAGATGGAGCTAGGCTACATGAATCAATTCTTGACTGGACGGAGCCGTGACCAATTAAATGTGATCCTCTTTGCTAATTTTTGAGCCTAAATGCGAAGCGGGCCAATCGCTTCTTCCACTCACTGTAGCCTTGAGACATCACCCCTCGCAATGTCTTTTGATTGATGCGGGTGGCCACTGGGTATGGATAGACACGCTCCGTAATCTTTCCAATCGGAACCCTGGCGTGCTTAGCCAGCTCTAGCTCTTGGATGAGCTCTCCTGCTTGCGGAGCAATCATGCTGCCTGATAGCACAGTTCTAGATCCAACATCTTTGTAGGGCCGCATCCACACGGAAAGATGACCGTATTTATACTCCTGGATGATGGCACGATCATCGCTTTCCATCGTTTGGTCTTGTCGATAATAAGGAATACCCTGCTTGTCCATCTGCTTTTGCGTAAGCCCAAAATGAGCCACTTGGGGGTCGGTAAAGGTGACCCAGCTCAGATCTTCCTGGGTATTTTTCTTGCGCGAAAAAGGAATCAATAAATTATTCCACAATTGCCTGACCATTTTCTCTGCACCATGAGAAAACATGTACGAGCCGGCAGCATCTCCCACTGCATAAACTCGACGATTGCTGGTTCGTAAATAGGTATCTACTTTTATCCTACCCCTTTCTGTGAGGGAAATTCCAGCATTTTCCAAACCCAGATTTCTGGTATTGACCACTCGACCTATGGCAAGGAGGGCAGCGGAACATGGTAATTCTATGTCTCCCTTGCCCTTCATGACTATTCTCGCACTCCCCTCACCAAACGCTTTGACCTCTGCCTGGTTGTAAACCGCAATGCCTTCTGCCTCAAAACGATCTTGCAATATCCTTGAAACATTTTCAGGTTCTTGAGAGAGTAACCGAGCTCCACGATTTATGACATAGACTTGAGACCCCAGCCGCTGAAAGGCCTGCGCCATTTCGCATCCGATCGGGCCACCACCGATTACTACAAAATGCTCCGGTAGCGTCTCGCACTCAAAAAACAAACTTTCATTATTGTAAATGGTCACTTTCTCCGCTCCCTCAATATCAATCATACGGGGCGACGACCCCGTGCACAATAAAAAGACTCTTGCCTGATACTTTTCGCCATTGACTTCAATGGTTTGGGGGATCGACGAAATGGGCTTCGCCGATCAAGACTTCCTGACCATGTGCTCGCAAAGCATCTGCGTCCTCCTCGCCCCGTATATGATCTTGCTTGGCATGAATATACGCGAGCACCTTCTTCATATCCGCTTTTCCCGAAGATTGCAATCCAAAGGAACCTGCTTTCTTCGCGCCATGAAAATGATCTGCGATGTGGATCAGAGCTTTGCTGGGCACACAGCCAAAATTGGTACAGTCTCCCCCAAAGTGATTTTCGTCTTTCTCAACAAGCAATGTCTTTAAACCGATGGTATTGGCTACCCCAGAATTGCCTAAGCCTGCACTGCCCGCACCGATGACGATCACGTCGTATTTTTTCATGTGCTAAAGATGTGAGGAAAAATGCACTTGATGTAGTCAGTGCACGACAATGAGCACACTTTCGCTCCTTAGACCATCGGTCATATGAAAAAAATAAGTGCCCTTAGGAGGCTGTTGAAATACTAACTCTGATTCGTTCGCGGCTTCTTTTGCCACTCGATAGAGCTCGGCTATTTCTGCGTTTTTTGGCTCGTCTGCAACCAAAATAAGCTAGCGAGCCAATTCGAGCCAGTACTTCAACAACCTCCTGGGCACCTCTGGCAGGGGTATGCGAAAGGTCCTGCATTAATACCTCTCTCCAGGTTTTGCCCAAAATACACTGGGGTCATTCGTCTTATACGTTCTAAATGTAACACCAGATTTCGGATTGGTCTTTTCCTTGGTTTTCGGTGTTTGACTTAATCCATCCAAAGGAATCAACTCCATATAAGTTCTGACCTTACCCTTCTCGTTTGTTTCAAAATCATAGCGGCTATGCAAGGGGCTGCTAAATCGATAAAGGTTCTTAGCCATATATTCTAGGAGATAATTATCCTTCACGGTAGATGATCGATTATTCCAATTGGCATCTGGATTCAAAATAATCATGTCGTCATAGATTAGCTTCTCTCTGACCTCGGCTATTCCCAACAGACCGCCTCTTGAATCTAGCACATAGGCGTCATGTGTTGGATCTATCCATATCCATTTGTCAAGGTCTTTAGAAAATACCGTATTTATGACATGACAATCTTGAAAAATAGAATCTCGAGGCATACAGGTGACAATGCGCGATGGGATACCCATAGATAAATAACATTCATTGAGTACGGTAGCCAATCCTCTACAATTCAAACCTCTGGCATCCTTCTTACAAACATCAATCAGAGACATGGCATTTTTTACTGTCGGGTTTTCACTATTGCCATCATGAGGTATCAAGTCATGCATCCAGTGCATCAAGTTTAAAATCCGCAACACTTCATTTCCTGTACCAGCTATGGAGTCCAACCTAAAACCTTCCCTTAATGCTGTCAGATTAGGATCGGAGGCATCTTGATAGGTATACGTGGGAATGGCATTAGCTATCTCTCCTCCATAATCCTTGGCCATCTTCAATTTTTCTAGATATGACGGTTCATATCTAATCTGTGTATAGGCAGAGTCCGTGCCATTTAGCAAGACGATGAAGTCATGGACTGCATGGGGCTCTACAACAAAAGATATTGAATCCAAGTCGGTGTAAAAGGTGACCCGCTCTCCTATCTTACTTGATGTGAAGACATCTGGCCTATATTCTGGCATAATCCGCCATGCCCCTTTTTCATATTCACCTCCCTCTCGTATGTCTATCATATCAAATGTAGCCTGGATAATTGGAAGGGATTGTGCCGTCCCAACCTGAACACATACCCCAAGATTCATGACAAATAGTAGACAATATTTCATCTTCTCTTATTTTATTGTTTTTTCTAGATTATTTAAAACTAGACAGGACACGAGGATCATATCACCAAGGATGTCACTTCAGTGACGCCCAAGACAAAAAATATATTTTAATAAAAAAACTAATCCCAAATATCCAACTCGCACCGATCACACCGAATATCAATCTGCCCCGTAGGCTTCCCATCGCCCATCTTATAAATTAATTGCGCGTTTTCTGCCCCTCTAACAAGTCGAGCAGCAGCTAGCAATCTACAGTCCAGCCTATCAGGATTAAAAATATTAATGGAATAATTTCCATCATCAGCGATATTAATATTAAGCTTACTCAGCTTATTACGAATGTCTATAGTATCGAAGTCACGACCGACCTCGGCAATGGATAGATCGCCATTCTTTCCGTTGAAGCCTAGTTGGTTATTGAGTCTCAAAATCTTATAATTGGAATAAATGGACGATGTGATCTTGAGCTCATCTACTTCACCGATTGTAAAATCATCATTGGCAGAATCATGAACAAACACCTTACCTACATTCCTGAAATTATATAAGTTCATGGAGGAGTTATTATCCAACCATTGAACCTGATCTCCATTGACCAAAGCACCTTTACCTAGCGGAGACCGACCGACTTCCAATTGATTTACCCTGGCGATATTTAGATGTGAGTTGGTCGCACTAGCTGTAACATTG
>CAJQNM010000087.1 GCA_905479665.1 uncultured Saprospiraceae bacterium | reverse complement strand
CTTATCTTGGCGAAAAGCATTCTGGATGATTTCCAAAGACACCATGCTCGAGACCTAACACTTTCAGCTGAAGATCCCCCCTGAAGCAGCTCAATGCAAGCTCAACCCACGGTACCCTCCTTTTTTTGACTTGCCCACTTGACTAGGAGGCTGTTGAATTAATGGCTCGATTTGGCTCGCTAGCTTATTTTGGTGAAGTATGCGGGCAAAAGAAGCCGCGAACGAATCAGAGTTAGTATTTCAACAGCCTCCTAGGCAACAGAATGTTTACGCATGGAGTTCATCCCAATATTCCAAAGCCCTCCGGCTATGCGGAATGCAAATTGAACCACCAACCATGTTGGCTACTGCAAATACATCAAAAATTTCAGCCGTAGTGACATGTACTTCATGACATTTGCCCAGGTGATATTTGATGCAGTCATCGCAGCGTAGCACCATTGATGCAACCAAACCAAGCAATTCTTTTGTGCGTGAATCCAGTGCACCGTCTTGATAGGTTTGGTTGTCCAGACTAAAAAACCGCTTGAGCACTTTGTTGTCGGCGTCGAGGAGCCGGTCATTCATTTTGATGCGATATTCATTAAACTCATCTACAGCATTCATGGATTAATCTTTTTTATCGGATAAAACAATATTTGTCGTCTTGTCCTTGGTGCGATATATATAGGGATTTATCGAGAATATTGCCAGATCAATCGTTAAAATCTAGGTCACTTGCAACTTTTGCAGAAATAGTTACGTCTGTCCTTTTGAAGACGAATTGCAACCACATCCTATTTCCATCTGAGTTGCGCTTAAGAACCTGAAAAAATTGATAAACTATGAAAACAGTCAGGCTGTGGTCCTTGCTGACCCTACTCTTTATTGTCTCTATAAACGCATTGCAAGCGGGAGATGCTCCATCGAAAGCATTATTAATTGCCAAATTGAAATACGAGGTGATCGATCGGGTCGACTCGCAAGAAATTCATACACTTAGTAGCAACCCTGCAGAAGTGCGCATCGATTTTCGGATTGATACGCAAGGTAAAATTCAAGTATCTGAAACGGATGCCGATTCGCAGAGCCTTGATACCTATATCCATGAGCAGCTCGATGATCACTTTTATCACAAGGCACTTGCCGGGAAGAAATTTGTTATCAAGGTCGACTTCAAAAGATCGTCCTAAGAATTATAGTTGAGGTAGAGCTTTTTCATACAGCGGCGGGGTAAATGTACTCTGGCGCTGTTTTTTTTTGCACCCTCCCCATAAAACTCATACCGTCCCCCTGTTACGTTGACGCCAAATTGACTTCAGCAATCGAAAGGGCAGAAATATGGCGGTGATGACGCTGCTTACTCCAAAGAAAATAATCTCACTACGGATGTATCGCTCAAGAGAGGCCTGCTGCTCTGGCGGTAAGTGCCCCAGAGAGGCTTCGAGCGTCTCTTCGTCGAGAAACCCCATAAATATATTGAGCTGGTTAATGAGGTAAAAAATGAAGGGAATGCTCAAGAAAATGAGAACCAATTTGAGGTATTGATATCTACCCCAAAGACTGTACTTCAATAGAAAAAGATAGCGGGCCAAGGTGATAAAAGTGGCTACGTAAATGGCATTGATTGCAAGGAACGGGAAGTGATCGGTGGCTTGTAGGATGGGAAATAGCACCAAACAAACGACGGCTAGGGTGATCAACCACCAGACGATTTCCAACAGCACTTTCTGATTACGCAAATGGCAGTGTTCTAAATGAGTTCTCTGAGCTTAACTTTTTTCTTTAGGCGCACTCCATTACGTGACACCACAATTCTCACCACTTTGCCAACCTTGCTGGAGAGTGTTGAATTTAGGGCCGCTAAGGTATAAAAGGATGCAGGGATCCCTTTCATGCTCTTGATGAGGTCGCCCTTTTGCAGGCCCGCCTCTGCCGCCGGGGAGTCAGAGACCACTCGCTGGATGATAAAACTCCTAAGATCTGCACCGGTCGCTGCGATGGTCAGTCCGCTCTTGTCATATTTAAATTTTCTGCGGTACTTTCGATTTGCTTTGAGGTACAGATGACCCTGGTTGTAATCGATCATTAGATTATAACGCCCCAATAGAGAGTTGCCAATGATGCCGTTTCGCCCGGTCGTATTGGTCATCAGACTATCTAAGATTATGTCCTGAAAACTGGTCACCAAATTGGAAAAGCGATAGTCTGCAAAATCCAGAAATTCGACCCTGCCTACGTAACCTTGCAAAAATCCTCCCAGTCCCATACCGAGGTTGCCTAAGATAGCCTGTGGAGGGAGCTCAAGATTAGAATGTGTGTTGGTGTAAAGCAAGAGGGGCAATGAGGCACCCGTGTCTAGGAGCAATTTTAGCGTGATTTCTTCTCCACCAGCTCGTGCGAGAGTGGTGAGATAGGGCTTGCTCTGCTGAATATCGATCTCAAATTGCATATGGCGCTTGGGAGGTTTAAACTTGTTTGGCGACAATAGGGTGATTCTATCTTTTTTGTTGTCGATCTGCAAGACCAGATGCCGAAAGAGATTGGCCCCCAAAATGCCGTCGATATTGATCCCCGTAAATTCTTCCAAGTGCAGATAGTCGGCCTCCATCACCAGCACATCGCTCGTAAATTGAAGTTTGCCGTCTACATTGAGCTCAATGCCTCTGGCAATGTACGCGTATATCTGGTCTGCCATATCCGCTCCGAAGAGAGGAATTTTGCGATCGTATTCAACACCCAGGAGATCGGCGTACTCTTTCTTAAATAAAATAGTGTGCTCTGAGCCAGTGTCAAAAATAAAATTGAGTGGAAGGACATTGGCAAAGCGCACTTTGACCAAGATGAAATCGTGCTCAGCACTAAAACCAAAGGTGGCCGATTTATTTTCTGAGAGAAAATCATAAAACTGCCCCGACAGTGCAGTCGAGCACAGACCAATCAACAGGGCAATCAATAATCGTTTCATCAAAGCAAGGAACTCCAAGTATCAAACGAAGTAGTTGTCAAGACGTTGAGAGATTCGCAAAAAAAAGTGGCTTTCCCTTAGAGAAAGCCACTTTTTTATAAAATATTCGAACGTAAGTGTACTAGCGACTAGTCACGAACACATCTACTCGTCGATTTTCAAGTCGACCTGCTTCGCTATCGTTGGTCGCGACGGGGTCATCCTGACCTTTTCCAACGGCCTCGACACGATCGTTTGAAACACCCAACTGATTGAGTGCTCGTTTTACCGCAAGCGCACGTTGCTCAGACAGTGACATATTTGATGCCGCGTCGCCGGTATTGTCCGTATGACCCTCCACGCGAATACTTGTTTTAGGATAAGCGGCCATGATCTTTGACAAGTTTTCCAATTGACTCATGGATTCCGGTGTAATATTTGCCGAACCTGTAGCAAAGTTCACATTATCGAAAGTGAATCGTTCGGAGGCAGAACCTCCAGTACCTTTCAAGTAGGTGGATATCCGATCAGTAAAAGAGCCTATTTTAGCAGAAATCTCAGCACCTCCGGGTAGTGAGATAGAAGCTAGTCCGTCGCGTACTGTGTTGGCCGCATCTGTTGCCGCATCGCTCACCTTATCGGCAGCGTCGCCAGCCATTTCCTCTGTTTTGTCCACGACACCTCCCACGGTATCATCGATGTCTCCTCCACATCCTTTCATAAACCAAAGCAGCCCCAGTGCCGCGGCGGCTAAGATTATCCATGGTAGGATCTTGCTAAATAAGTTGCCTCCAGCAGCTGCACCGGCTTTCACGGTATCTGCACCTGCCTCCGCTACTCGGGCAGCACCCGCAGTGGCCGTGCCAACGGCGGCCTTGCTTGTATCAGCAATCTTTTCAGCAGCTCCTGTTACGGAACCGAGCAGGCTACTAAATCCAAGTGAATCCAGAAGTCCAGCCGGAGCTTGTGCTTTTAGATGTTCTTTCTGACCACCTAGCAGGTTTTTCAAACCCACGGCATCAAGAGCTTTATTCTTTACGTAGCGACCCACTACACCCATGAGCATAGGTGCAACCATCTTGAGCAGTGAGTTCGTTGAACTCCGCTTCATTCCAGAACTCTTTGTCACGAGATCCAAAATAGATCCTAGCATACTGCTGTTGTTGCCAAAGATGAAGTCGAGCATGCCACCGCCGCTATTAAGCAGCCCGTTTGTACGCTCGCCACCGTTAAATAGACCTCCTAGATTGTCCAGGATACCTCCATCGACGTTTGAATTTTTTAGAAAATCCAATACACCCTGGGCTCCACTTGTGTCAGTGCCCTTTTGCAAAAGGCCACCCAATACAGAAGGGAGCAATGCACCGAGTGCAGAACCGGTATTTTCAGAGGACTCGCCAAGGAACCCACTGGCCTGATTGACCAGTTGATCACCGACGGCATCTTTTACCATGTCTAATAAGTTAATTGCCATTGTCTTTCGTTTTGCTTAGTTAGAAATCAAATAAATTTTTACTGAAGTGGTCAGTCTACCCAGTGTTTCGAGTACTTGTCGTTGTGGTCTGATAGTATAGGGACGTCTATCCGGACTGGCGTCACGTTTTTTCAAGAATTTTTCTCTTTGACGGCCCATATGGTTGATAATATAAAGCCGGAGATGATATCCCAAATTCCCCACCATGCGGCCACCAGCGCCATCCCTCCGAGACCATGAAAGTAGTTGAATATCAACACAAGTGCAAGCCCACCATTCTGAATGCCCGTTTCGATGGCGATGGCACGTGCGTCTGCTGTTGGCAATTTCCATCCCTTAGACCATTGATAACCAATCAAATAGGCCAATCCGTTGTGAACAAGAACAAGTATGAAGATCTGGTTCAGCTGCGTTTTCACGATCTCCCAGTTGTCCTTGAGCGCAAATACGATGACGCCGAGT
Source organism: uncultured Saprospiraceae bacterium (assembly GCA_905479665.1). GTDB lineage: Bacteria > Bacteroidota > Bacteroidia > Chitinophagales > Saprospiraceae > CAJQNM01. The sequence goes on along the minus strand of CAJQNM010000087.1, from coordinate 7,365 downwards.
AAGAGCACCACGGAGAGTACCTTCATCGGTTTTACAATGATGCGTTGTACACGCGGTAAATGACGGTTTATCATCATGCCGGCGAGGAGTGGCAGAAGAATCAATTGCACGATTATTTTTATCATCGCGCCAAATTCCACATTGATCGATTGCGTAAAATCAGCAGGTTTCTCTAGAAAATAGGTCCAACAAAGAAAGCTGATCGGGGTCAATACTACAGCAGCCACGGTCACAAGTGAAGTAAGGGTTATGCTCAAAGCAGTATTTCCCTTGGCTCGAAAAACAAAATAGTTGGAGATGTTGCCTCCTGGACACGATGCAATTAAGATCATACCCAGACTAATGGTAAAGGGTGGCTGAAATATCATGATCAAAATCAGCGTAAATATGGGCAGCAACAACAACTGAGAAAAAAGGCCCAAAATCACACTTCGTGGTCGATCCAGTACGTACCGAAAGTCTTCCAATCGCAAATTTAAAGCAACGCCAAACATGAGCAGTCCCAAAACAATGTTCATCAAGAACATCTGACTATCATCAAAATTTATTGCTACCTTATCTATATCTTCCATCTGCTTCCAAAATAGTATTCTGAGATCGACACGTGTGCATGAAGTTTCTCTTGGTTCCTGATTCGTTTAAAGATTCGCTTTCAAGCCGTGAGGTAGCTGAGGCTATGCGCAAGGGGATACTAGATGTAGATTCAGGTCATGAAACAATGATTTACCCCATTGCTGATGGAGGCGAAGGTTCACTAGAGTGTATACAGGTAGCGATGGGCGGTCAACTTATACAGACCGAAACAGTCGATGCCGTAGGTAAAAAAATTACTGTGCCCTATTTGAGAGATGGGAAGAAAGCCTTTGTTGAGCTGGCACAAGCCTCTGGGTTGGCAACCCTAGTTTCTACCGAGCGAAGTGCTGGAAAGACATCCACGTATGGGACGGGCTTACAAATTCGACATGCATTGGCAGAGGGGGTGACCGAGCTCATGCTTTGCGTCGGGGGAAGCGCTACCAACGATGCGGGACTTGGGATAGCAGCAGCCCTAGGTGTAAAATTTCTCAATGAAGAAGGCCATGACTTTGTGCCCACAGGAGATACGCTCGATCAGGTCCATGCGATCCGCTCCGCAAAACCGTTCCCAGATTTGAGCATCCACATTTTATGTGATGTGGACAATCCTTTCGTAGGGCCACGGGGAGCAGTACACACCTATGCTGAGCAAAAAGGAGCCATCAAGGCAGAGCGAGATCGCCTTGAGGAAAACATGCATCACCTGCTGCACGTATTTCATAAACATCACTTTCCCGATGTGTCTAGTTTGCCAGGGGCTGGGGCTGCTGGTGGTGTGAGTGGTGGTCTGGCAGCATTATTCTCAGCTACACTCGTTTCGGGCATTGACTTTTTCCTGGCAAGTCCAACTTTTCACAAGGCACTCAAAGCCTGTGATGTTGTGCTCACCGGCGAGGGAAAGCTTGATCATCAGACCAGACATGGCAAGACAATCGCAGGATTGACCAGAGCAGCACGACGGGTCAACAAGCCAGTGCTGGCAATTTGTGGGCAGACCGACTTAACACCAGAGGAGTGCAGAGACCTTGGTCTCGTTGCAGCGTATTCTATCAAAGATGCGGATATGTCGCTTGACCATGCAGTGCGACATGCTCCTGAGCTCATCGCCCAAAAATCAACAGAACTCATCAAACAGCACTACGGATGCCCCCAGTAACCGAAACAGATTTGGGACGGCTCCTGCTGCGCGAACTACAGAAGATAATTCAGGTGCAGACGAGCGATCCGACTGCTGCCGTTTATGATTTGCTGATGACTGTTTGTCAAGAGCGGGTCAAAGACCTCCAGATTGAATTCAATACTGATTTTGCCCTAATAGCCTACATCGGTCATCGATTTCAGCTACCGGCGGTCATCCTTTACAATGCGCATGTTTTCCGCAAGCATCGCAAATCGCTACCGCTGGGAATCCGAGTCACAGCAGATTTCATTCGTCTGTTGTACAAGCCCAAACTTACCCCAGATTTGATGTCTGGCTGGCCCGATCCTGATGTCTACACTGAACAGAGCAAGGTTGTAAAGGAGTTTTATACGTATCTGCGGGTTTTGGTCATACGAGTTCTTGCAGAAGAATCGACCCTTTTGGTCTACCACCATCAACAGCCAGAACAGGCACTGCGGGTACGATACAATTTGCCTGATCGCAACGAGTCTTTTAGTAAAAGTATCGCTCAGCTAGAAGAACATTTTACCTTGCCGATGCAAATGAACTTGCTGGATGTCGAGGTCGATGCAGATGGCACGTTGTTGCCCAGAGCTTTTGTTTTCGAGCCCGATTTTCTGTTCGACATTACTACCATTGCGGAGTGTTTTCAGCGCAATGCCATTTCGACGCACCCACATCTGACCAAGAAATTTCTTCCACGCAGCAGCAACATCTTTCTCTTGATCGGAAATGTGGCTAATTTCTTCCTTGATGAGCTCATGGCAGATCCCACGGTCAGTTTCCAGGCCCTGCTCAAACGGGTCTTTGTTCTTGATCCTTTAGGTTTTGCTATGCTGGATGATGGCGAAGCACAAAAGTTAGTTCAGGAAATCAAGAAACACTTCGTGCACTTGCGGGAGGTAGTGATCAGATCCTTAAAAACATTTCAAATAGATCCACGGGAGTGCTTTTTAGAGCCATCCTTTTACTCTGAAATGCACGGACTGCAAGGTCGCCTCGATGTGCTATATGACGACCCGAAGCGAGCCGACGATGCGTCGATCATCGAGCTCAAATCCGGCAAGCCATTCCAACCGAATGTCTATGGCCTGAGCGCTTCGCATTACGTGCAGACCTTACTTTATGATTTGATCATTAAGGCTTCATCCAGGGGACGTCTTAAACCCACTAATTACATTTTGTACTCAAAATTGGAGGTTGATCAACTCAAGTTTGCCCCAGCTATACGTTCGTTGCAATATGAGGCATTGGCTGTCCGCAATCATTTATTGGCTACTGATCGAAAACTCGCACGTCTTGATGAAAACCTGCCCGAAGTCTCCAATTTCGGTCAAATATTGAAAGAAAACAGCCAGCGGTTATTTGGTTTTGCCCAACGCAACATGGAGCAAATCTCCGGTAGATTTGAAGCACTCAACGAGTTGGAGAAAAAATATGTGTCAGCATCGATTGCCTTTATCGCACGCGAACATCGTTTGGCCAAGGTAGGGCAAGCAGGATCAGATCGCAATCGAGGGCAGGCAGGTCTCTGGCTGAGTAGCCTAACAGAAAAGGAGAAGCATTTTAATGTCCTAAAAGGACTCACCATTGGTGACAACCAAAGTGGAGAAGAGAACCCCATTATTACCTTCGTTCGAACCGATGAGACCAATGAACTGGCCAATTTTCGCCAGGGTGATTTGGCATTGATTTATCCTTTGCGAGAGAGCCAGTCTCCCTTGGAAAATCAAATATTTAAAGGAACCATCACGGCGATCGATTCAGCACTGGTTACCGTCAAATTGCGGGCCAAGCAATTTAACCAGAGCCTGTTCGCACGTTTTGATCATTGGAATATCGAGCATGACATGCTTGATAGTTCGTATGCAGGCTTGTTCCGATCGGTGTACCAATTTATGACATACGATCCTCTGTTGCGCAAGAGTTTCCTCACCTTGCGAGCACCACAACAGCCCGTGGAGAATAAAGAGGTCAAGGCACCTCACACCATGACGATGGAGCAGCAGCGCATCTTCAAGAAAATCCTTGCTGCCCCCGAATATTTCTTGCTGTGGGGTCCGCCCGGTACTGGTAAAACGAGTGTTCTTTTGAAAGAAGTGGTGCATCATCTCCTTCTGCACACGAAGGAGAAATTAGTGATCTTGGCGTATACAAATCGTGCTGTTGATGAGATTTGTGCTGCTCTCGAGAGCCTGGGCAGCCGGGTGCCGCAGACATATTTTAGGGTGGGTTCGCGCCATGGTTGTGACCAGCGATTTCAGGCACAATTGCTATCGAACAAAATCAAAGACATCACCAATCGAAAGGATCTACTTGATGTTCTACATCGCCACCGCATTGTGGTCGGGACGGTTTCCTCATTTTCGGGAAAAAGCCAAATTGCGAAAATCCTGACCTTCGACCGGGTCATTGTCGATGAGGCTACCCAGATCTTGGAGCCGACGATGGCAGGAATACTCCCACTCTTCAAAAAGCAGTTGCTGATTGGTGATCATCGCCAGCTAGCAGCGGTAGTCGTTCAGAGTGAACAACAGTCGGCCATCCGTGATCCGGGCCTTCGTGCCATTGGAATGAAAAATCTGGCCAGCTCCTACTTCGAAAGATTTTACCAGCGCTGTATCCAGGAGGGGTGGGATTGGGCCTACGATCAGCTTACTCACCAGGGTCGCATGCACTCTCATATCATGCAGTTTCCCAGTAAGCACTTTTATGATGGTATGCTAAAGGTCTTGCCCGACTGTCCCCGTCAGATAGAAGAACTTACCGCTCCCACACCAGATACACTCGACTCACTTGAGCAAAAACTTGCCACTCAAAGAGTCATTTTTATCGCAGTATCGTCACGTGATCTCTATCGTGCTAAGACCAACCCATACGAGAGTAAGGTGGTGTGCCGTGTCGTGAAAAGTCTGCAGAGGCTGGATCGTGGCATCGCTGATTCGATCGGCATCATCACTCCATTTCGTGCGCAAATTGCGATGATTAGACAAGATCTCCTTGCTGCCGCTATCCCCAGCGATGGGATCTCGATTGATACGGTAGAACGATATCAGGGAGGTGCACGAAAAATAATTGTCCTGTCACTCTGCGTCAGTTCGCAAGTGCAAATGGAGACCTTAGTGTCCAAATCTTCAGATGGAGTAGATCGTAAATTTAACGTGGCACTCACTCGCGCACAAGAACAATTGATTGTGGTGGGAGATCCAGATGTGATTTCAGCAGATCCGGTCTATGCTGATTTTGTGGAGACTTACCGAATCTCCTCGATCACACCTTGAATGGCATCGAAGGAATCGGAGTGAATTTCGAAAAAGGAAGCGGGTAAGATCTTTTGAATTTTGCCCTGAGAATCTAAAATGAACATGCGGGGATAACCCAGATCTGATGCATAGGCCCCTTCTCCAAACATACTGGCATTAGGGATAATCGGAAAGTCGACCACAACATTTTTGAGAAATTCTTCCATCTCAGTTCGGCTTTCGTCGGCAAACGAAACAATGCCTAGTCGGTGGGGAAATTGAGCAGCTAGGCGATTGAGCTTACCGATCTGTTCCAGACACTGAATCTCTTTCGTATTCCAAAACCAAAGTAAGGTTGTCCTACCGATGTAGTCTCCTAGATACTGCTCGGTCTGCTGCATATCGTTGGCCATGACGACATGGCCTGCCTTCCCTGGTAGTGCTCGATGATTGCTTTTTCCGGAGGAGTGAATTTTTCCTCCTCGACTAGAAAATATCCTGTTTATTGATCTCTTTCCTGTGCATTGCTCATGACAGAACAAAGCAGAAACAAGAAAATCATGTAGCTACTTCTTAGTAACATTGAGGCAAAAGTAATAAGATAAGATGGTCACCACATATTTGTCGCTTATCTGCGTCAAGGCGATGAATATTGAACACGATCACTAGAATTAACGTTATTAACAGGAAGATAAATAAGACAACAATGGAAAATCAATCAGATTCAGTGCAAGTAGAGGTGATCCCAAATGGTCCGCTAAAGGTTTCGGCATCGTGTGAAGTTACATTGGTGGGCGGAGAGAAGGTCGCTAAAGAAAATGCCAGTTTTTTCTGTCGCTGTGGCCATAGTGAAAACAAGCCATTCTGCGATGGGACACATAAGAAGATGGAATTTGTAGGTTAGGAGCACTATGAGCGAGGTCAATTGGAATAAAGCATATACGGGCAATGATCGCATGATGATCAGCTTGTTTAAATCCGCACTGGATAAGGAGGGTATCGTCAATGTGGTATTCAATCAGCAAGACTCATCCTACCTGGCGTTTGGCAGTATCCATCTTATGGTCCCTCAAGAAGAGCTCGAAGCGGCAAAGGCCTTGATCGAGCAAATCAAATTGCTTCACGAAGACTCAGGCGAATATGATGAAGGAGAATGAGATAGAAGTAGCAACCCTCGGTGCGGGTTGCTTCTGGTGTGTAGAAGCCGTTTTTCAAGAAGTAAACGGTGTAACAAAAGTGGAGAGCGGGTATATGGGTGGTCAAACACCAGATCCCACCTACCGTGAAATCTCATCAGGGATGACTGGGCACGCGGAGGTGGCTCAGATCTGGTTTGATCCTTCCATTGTTTCTTTTGAGACCATCCTGGACGTTTTTTGGAGCACTCATGATCCCACTACTTTAGATCGGCAGGGTGCGGATCGTGGTACACAATATCGATCTGCGATTTTTTACCACAGTGAAGTACAAAAAAAATCAGCCGAAATGTCTAAGGCCAACGTGGCTACTCAACTTTGGTCGGACCCCATCGTTACTGAGGTTGTACCGGCGACTACCTACTATTCTGGAGAAGAGTATCACCAGAATTTTTACCGTAACAATCCTTCACACGGATATTGTCGTGCAGTGATCAACCCGAAAATGGCCAAGTTTCGCGAGAAATTTAGCTCCAAGATTTCATCCCATTAAATCAATAAAGATGGATCATCGACCATTAAACTCCGAGGAGGAGCGGGTGCTGCTACGTAAGGGCACTGAGCGACCTGGGACCGGAATATTGGAGAAGCATGAAGCCGAGGGCATGTATGTCTGCAAACAGTGCAATACACCTCTTTATACCAGTGCGCACAAATTTAAATCGCATTGCGGATGGCCCAGTTTTGATGACGAGATCGAAGGTGCTGTCAAGCGGGTCCCTGATACGGATGGACGACGCACGGAAATAGTTTGTGCCCATTGCGATGGGCATCTTGGCCACGTTTTTCAAGGCGAGTATCTTACTTCACACAATCTGCGCCATTGCGTGAATTCCATTTCGTTGCGCTTTCTTGCCAAGGATGAAATGCCGAAAGAAGAGCCAGATCGCAAGTACATCGAGGGCTAGTAGACCAACCACCGAGAGATTGTCAATAATTTTAAGTGCTTTTGGCGAATGTCTGCGTTGTATCCCGCTGTACAGCGGGACGCCGTAGCTACGGTCCCGCGACTCTCGAGGTCGCGAGGACTCGGAGCTATGACTGTGATTTACGCCTTGAACTTCACCAAAAATCATATTAAAATTAACTAACATCTTCCACTGGTCAGTGTACTAGTTCCTTACCTTTCCCGATCATTGATACGTTGAGATGAACGAGAAACTGGCAGATGCCTTCCACCATTATGCTG
>CAJQNM010000086.1 GCA_905479665.1 uncultured Saprospiraceae bacterium | reverse complement strand
TCTCTTCAGAAAATAGTCGCCCCAACAATTCAGGATGTGAGTGCTGCAGTGATCGCCATTCGACAATCAAAATTGCCGGATCCAAAAGTTTTAGGAAATGCTGGGAGTTTTTTCAAAAATCCAATTGTTGCGAAGGATGTTGCTGCTGCAATTCGCAAAGAGTTTAGAGAAATGCCCTTTTATGATTTAGGAGACGCTGCTGTAAAAATACCAGCCGCATGGCTCATCGAGCAAGCGGGATGGAAAGGCAAGGAAATGGGAGGAGTTGGTGTTTATGCCAAGCATGCCTTGGTATTGGTGAACAGCAATAATGGCACCAGTGAAGAACTACGAACCTTGATTTCCGAAATTCAGAAGTCGGTAAAGGCTCGATTTAATATTGGCTTAGAAATTGAAGTCAACCTGGTGGGTTGACTTTGTAGTCAGCGTATTAGTGTAACCAGAAGGTTGGATAAATAGAGAGAAATGTATCATCCAAGATTATACGGAGGTTTTCGTGAAATGGGATTGAAGTATGGAAAGCTTCTGTATGAAAAGGCGAATTTTGTTCTTCCAAAAATAAGCAAGCAGAAAACTGAATTTGGTTTTGAATCTTATCGTGAACTTCAAAGTTTCTATCCAGAAGTTGTTGAGGAAATAGAAGGGTTTGCAAAGGGAATTCATGACGAGCCTGAAAAAGTAGGGGCCTTCCTATTGAGTCTGGGTGTATTTGATGCCACAGGACAATGCAGTGTGTTTGCATTTAAGAATAGCAATTCTGTTGTAATTGGAAGGAATTATGATATGCTATATGACTTTAAAAAATTCACCGAAAGTAGCCTTATCGCGCCAAAGGACAAATATTCTTATATCAGTCAATCTGATGTTTTTATTGGACGCTCTGATGGGATTAATGAAAAAGGACTGTCAATAGCAATGTCCTTTGTAAATGGGACGGAAATTCAACCTGGCATTGGATTTCATTTCATAGTAAGAAAAGTACTAGAAACGTGTAAGACTACGGACCAGGCAACGCAATTAATACGGACAACTAAGGTCTCTTCGGCAAATAATTTTATCATAGCAGACAAAACTGGTGATATAGCCGTTGTGGAATCAGCTCCTCAGAAAAGCATGGTCAGGCGACCAGAGAATCGTGACAAATTCATATACATCACAAATCAATTTGTTACTGATGAAATGACTGCTTTTGACAGTGGTGGTGTAGAATGGAGCAAGAGTATTGAGAGATACCGGGGGCTTAAGGAAAACTTAGAATCAGTGGAAGAGATGGATTTGCAGAAGGCTAAAGAGATCTTATCTGATAAATGTGTCTGCTTGGATTTGAAGAAAGAGAGATTTGGAACAATTTGGTCTGTAGTTGCTGATCTAAGCGAATTAATAATTGAAAGGGCAGAAACAAAACCCAAAGTATCTAATTATAAATCTGAGACAAGATTGGCTTGGTGGCTCAAAAAGAGAGGGAAAGCAACACAGAACAAAGGCTAAAAATGCAACTTACCAGGTTTATGTAGGACGATACGTCTTAATCAATTCGTCGAGTCATTTTTCGGCAACGACATCTTTTGATCAACCGGATCTATTTCAGGAGCTACATAGGGTTTTTCTTTTTTCCCTAGTAGAAAACTGCTGAAGTAACGCTTGGGATGCTCGCGAAAATCCTCTAGTAGCAGTCGTAGATCTATAGTGGCTTGGTTCACGTTTTCGTAAAGCTCACGATCGTGTGCCAGACTACCCAGAGTGCCTTCTCCACGATTTATTCCAGCCAGCATTTCGTCGAGTTTGGCGATGGTTTTTTCTGTTTGGGCCAGGGTGGCGGTCATTGATTCCATAGTGGCGCCTGAGCTGGAGATCGCCTGATTGGCCAGCATCACCGTGCTATCGATGCGGCTGCTCTTGAGTTGAATGGTAATTTCACTCACATTGTGAATCAGATCTCCGATGTCTCCCGAGCTGTCACGCAGCTTGCGGGTCACCACATCGAGATTGTCCAGCAGCGAAATCAGCTTTCCCGTAGATGCCTGAAAAAGATAGTTCATGCGATTGGTGGCTTCCTCGAGATTTTTGATTGTTTGCGCAAAACTCTGTGCTGTCGCAGCGACCTCGCTATCTGGATCGCCAGTGAGCTGAGTATTAAGAGTATCGATCACACCTGTTAGACCGCTTTTGAGTGCGACCATGTATTGATCCAACTCAGCGGGATTGACCATCGATGCGATCAACCCAAATTGAGCTGCTTTTAGATGCGATCCACTCTCCAAGCAATCTTGATCACAGACCCCTTCGTAATCCAGGATGATCGTTTTGCCTCCCATGACTCCATCACTGCGCAACTGGGCTATGGTATTTTGAGGGAGCTTGACATCACTCATCACATCGATGCGAACCACCACGGTCTTAAAGTCTTCGGCCTTGAGCTGAATGCCTTGCACAGTACCGACCTGGTAGCCGCTGATCATCACAGGATCTGAGAGGGCGAGCTGGTCTATGTTGCTGTACTCAATAAAGTAGTGGTTTGAATTGCTGAATATATTCTTGCCCATCAGAAATTTATACCCCCAAATCAGCGACGCGATGGCCACGATGGCCAGTATTCCAAGTTTGATTTCTCTAGACATAAAAAAAAGCGCCTACCAAATGACTCAGATGCATTTCTGAGACGTTTGGTAAACGCTGCAAAATTACTAAAAAGTATCTGGGCTTAACGAGCGCTTGCCATGGCCACATCAGTAAGCTTGACGGGCTTCCCATCCTTGTAGGCAGCAATGAAACAGTCGCTAAAACCGAGTTGCTTGAGGTAAATCTTTTTCTGACTGGCGGCAGGGAAGGTATCCATGCCTCCTACTTGATACTTGTACATGCCGTTTTCGTAGCGAATCAAGACATCTTCTAGCTTGCGCCATTTAGAGCCCACTGGTTTGAGTTTATGAGCACCAGCTGCGATCTGAACCACATACTCTACCTTTTCTTTCGGCTCTACTGAAGTTTGCGCAGGTTTACTAGCACTATTCTGTGCGTTTGCCTGAGCACGGTACTGATTGGTGGCTTGTGAGGTTGTTGCCGGGCGACTATGCACGACATCACTTGTCGAAGGTTTACGTTCTACAGGAGTGCTAGCAACCTGAGTGGTAGTCTCCTCTTGTACAGCTGGTTTGACGGGCACCTGTGTTTCTACCTCGGTTGGTTTCGTACTTGGTTTGAAGGATACATTGCTTTTGCTCGCCTGCGGCTTGCTTACCACAATGTCTTGATTCGGGACGGGCTTAGTGACCTCTGGTTTGTCGGTGACAGTGACTGAACTTGGTGCACTTGACTCACGCGGTTGTTCCAGTGCATAGCTCTCAATGTCATACTTGTATTTGCTAAATGCATTGAAGATAGAAGTGGCTGTGCGTTTTTTGCCGTCTTCTGTTATGAGAAAACTTTCCTCCTTTGCGTTGCTGAGAAATCCTGCTTCAACCAGCACGCTGGGCAT
>CAJQNM010000085.1 GCA_905479665.1 uncultured Saprospiraceae bacterium | reverse complement strand
AAATTAGTGGAAGACAGTTCTGGATTGAAACAGGAAAGTATTACGATTTAAATCGTATTCCTACAGAACTAGGAAAAGAAATTACATTAAACCGTGTTTTACTCTTAAATAATGAAGGGGAAATTTTAATTGGTAAACCTTTTTTAAACGATGTAAAAGTTAAAGGACGAGTTTTGGAACATTTACGTGATCGTAAAAAAATTGTTTATAAAATGCGACCTAAGAAAAAAACTCGAAAGAAACAAGGTCATCGACAAGAATTAACACGCGTATTAATTGAAGATATTAGTATCGTTTAATAATAGTTATCTAACTTAAGGAATTTTCAAATGGCTCATAAAAAAGGTGCAGGAAGTACAAAAAACGGTCGTGATTCAAATGCTAAGCGATTAGGTGTTAAAAAATTTGGTGGACAAACAGTTAAAGCAGGTAATATCATTATTCGTCAACGAGGTATGAAAGTTAAACCTGGGTTAAATGTTGGGTGTGGTAAAGACTTTACTTTATTCGCTTTAACAGATGGAGTTGTTAAATTTGATCATAAAGATACGACTCATAAACGTGTAAATATTATTGCATAGAAAACCATTTTCATACAAAATGCTAAAAAATCCATTTAAAAAACTTTCAATTGCCAATGAATACCAAGTATTAGTTAATGAAATTAATAGTTTTGAATCTAATTTCAAGCTCTTAACTGATACTGAAATACGAACTAAATCTGTTCAATTACGTAAACGTTACCAAACTAATGCTAATTTAAATTTAATAACTGCCGAAGCATTTGCTTTGACCCGCGAAGCTAGTTTAAGAACTTTAGGACTACGTCATTATGATGTACAGTTACTTGGTGGTTTAGTTTTAAATAGTGGTAAAATTGCCGAGATGAGAACAGGTGAAGGAAAAACTTTAGTAGCAACTTTACCAGCTTATTTAAACAGTTTAACAAAAAAAGGTGTTCATATTGTAACTGTTAATGATTATTTAGCTAGTCGAGATCAACTATCGATGGGTCAAGTATATCGATTTTTAGGTTTGAACACGGGTTTAATTCAAGAAGACATGGAGGTCTTTGAACGTCAAAAAAACTATGATGCAGATATTACTTATGTTACGAATAGTGAATTAGGTTTTGATTATCTCCGTGATAATATGGCACTAAATATTAAGGACGTTGTTTTACGACCTTTTAATTATTGTATTGTTGATGAAGTAGATTCAGTTTTAATAGATGAAGCCCAAACACCTTTAATTATTTCAAATTCTGTTGAAACCTCAATTGACAAATATATTATTGCAGCAGAAGTTATTGATTATTTAGAAATTAATATACATTTTAAAGTTGATGAAAAAAACAAAAATGTTATTTTAACTAAAGAAGGGGCTATTCAAATAGAAGAAATTTTAAGTATTAAAGATTTATACAATCCAAATGACCCATGGATTCCATATATTATTAATGCTCTTAAAGCAACCACGCTTTTTTTCTGTAATGTTCACTATATTGTTCAAGATGATCAAATCATAATTGTTGATGAATTTACAGGCCGAATCATGCCAGATCGTCGTTGGAGTGAAGGATTGCATCAAGCTGTTGAAGCAAAAGAAGGGGTAACGATTAGACAGAATAATGAAACTGCCGCATCCGTTACTTATCAAAATTTCTTCTTATTATATCCAAAATTATCTGGGATGACTGGAACAGCCAAAACAGCTGAAATTGAATTTGAAAAAATTTATAATTTATCAGTTGTTGAAATTCCAACAGCTAAACCCAATTTACGAGATGATTTACCTGATTTAATTTATAAAGATGAACTGTCTAAATGGACTGCGATAGCAAAAGAATGTAACCAAATTGGAACAAAAACACAACCTATTTTAGTAGGTACAACAAGTGTTGAAAAATCAGAAATGTTAGGCCAATTATTAAATGAATATAATTTAAGTTATCAAATTTTAAATGCTAAACCAGAAAATGTAAGACGGGAATCAGAAATTGTCGCACAAGCTGGTAAACGGGGCAGTATTACAATTGCAACGAATATGGCAGGGCGTGGAACTGATATTATTTTAGGTGGAAATATCAAGTTTAAAGTGTTAAAAAAATTATATATTATTCTTGTTGGTTATAAAAACCAAATTACCAAGATAAATACAATTTTTCCACTAACAAGTCAATTCAAAGGAATTTCACAAAAATTTATAAGTGTTTTAAATTCATTAATTAATGATTCGGAATTTCAAACATTAACAGATACAGAAATTCTTAAAATTTTAAATGAAACTGATCAAATTCGAATACCAAACTATAATTATCAACATTCAATTAAATTTTTGTTAACTGAATTATCAAAATTTGAAAAGAAAAATCAACAAATTGAGAATACTATTGTGAAAAACCTTGGTGGATTACACATCATTGGTACTGAACGAAATGATTCTCGACGAATTGATAATCAATTGCGAGGTCGCTGTGCACGGCAGGGTGATCCTGGAAGTTCTCAATTCTTTTTAAGTTTAGAGGATCGACTTCTTCGATTATTTGGGGGACCAAAAATGCAAGAATTCATGAAAAATCAATTTTTGGATGATTCACCAATCGAAGCTGATTTATTATCAAAAAGTTTAGATTCTGCTCAACAGCGTTTAGAAGAGATTACATATGATTCGCGAAAAAATTTATTCGAGTATGATGAAATCTTAAATAAACAACGTAAAGTTATTTATTATGAACGGCGAAAAATTTTAGAAAGTGCTTCTGTTCAAAAAAAATTATTAGCAGATGGAGAACAGATTATTACCGAAATCGTAACTCGACTTGAAAAAAAGAATTTAACCCTTAACGAGGTAATTCCCCGTCTTGAAAACTTATTTGGTACTAACTTACTATTACTAAATAAGTTTAAAGAAAATTTAAATAATTTGGATCCTCTAGAATTAAAAACTTATTTATTTCAAGAGTTTTGGTTATGTTACGAAACAAAAATTTTAGAATTAGAAATTCGACATTTAGGTATTATTCGAGCTTTAGAACGAACGCTTATTTTAATTTATATTGATACTGAATGGAAAGAGCATTTACAACGAATGGCGTTATTACGTGATGCTGTTGGTTGGAGAAGTTATGGACAACGAAATCCATTATTTGAATATAAAGATGAAGCCTATGAATTTTTTAAACGTCGTGCTTTAATTACACGTCATTTAGTAATTTATGATCTGATTCGATCATCTATTATTTAAAATAAATCTTTCTTAAATATATTAATAAACCTTATTACTTAAATTTAACCTATTTAATTATGACAAAACGAACATTATCAAATAAAAGTCGTGTTTCAATACTACGATTATCAGGCTTTCGAGCGCGAATGGCTACTCCAACTGGACGTAAGACACTTAAAAATCGTCGTAAAAAAGGCCGTAAAAAAATAGCTTTAAGTCATTAAAACTTCTGTTATTAGAGTAAACCAGTTTTGGTGACTCTAATAATACATAATTTTTTCGTTAAAATTAATATAATAATAACTTAGCAAAGAAACTTTTTAAAGAACTAGTCTATGAAATTTAATGATGAACTAACACTTTTGTTAAAAGCTCGATATCCGGTTATTTTTATTAATACTATTGAAGAAGACCGTGTTGAATATGTAATTCGTAAACATATTAAAACTAGTTTAAATAGAAGTATTTATAGTTGGGATTTTGTTGATGGTTATACTAATAATCCAAATAATGAAGGATTTGCAAAGCGAAATCCTTTACAAGCATTAGAATTAGTTGAACGTTTAACATCAGAAACACCTGCAATATTTTTATTAAAAGATTTTAATAGATTTTTAGCTGATATCTCGATTTCACGAAAATTAAAAAATATAAGTCGAATGTTAAAATTACAACCAAAATCAATTATTATAATTGGGTCCGACTTTAACATTCCTAAAGAATTACAAGATTTAATAACTGTAATTCAATTTCAATTGCCAGTTGAAGGTGAAATTAGTCAAGAATTAACACGGCTAATAAACTCATTAAATATTAACGTAAATGCTGATTTATTTGAAAGTTTAACTCAAGCTTGTCAAGGCTTGTCTTTAGAAAGAATTCGGCGCGTTTTATCGAAAATTATTGCTACTCATAAAACAATTGATGAAAATAGTATTAGTATTTTACTAAGTGAAAAAAAACAAATTATAAGTCAAACAGAAATTTTAGAATATTGGTCAGTAAATGAAAAAATTACAAATATTGGTGGGGTTGAAAATTTAAAAGACTGGTTAAAAAAACGAAAAAGTTCTTTTAGTCTTCAAGCGGCTAATTACGGGTTACCGACTCCTCGGGGTTTATTACTTGTGGGAATTCAAGGAACAGGTAAATCCTTAACAGCTAAAGCAATTGCTAGTGAATGGCAATTACCACTTTTAAAATTAGATGTCGGAAAACTTTTTGGGGGAATTGTTGGTGAATCAGAATCAAGATTACGACAAATGATTGAAGTTTCTGAAACTTTAGCACCATGTATCTTATGGATTGATGAAATTGATAAAGCCTTTAGTATTAACGAAAGTAAGGGGGATAGTGGAACTAGTAACCGAGTTTTAGCTACTTTTATTAGTTGGTTATCGGAAAAAACGAAACCAGTTTTTGTAGTTGCTACCGCAAATAATATTGATCTTTTACCATTAGAAATTATTCGAAAAGGTCGCTTTGATGAAATTTTCTTTTTAGATCTCCCACAAACTCAGGAACGTGCGCAAATTTTTCAAATACATATCGAAGAATTTCGGCCAAATACTTGGGAATCTTTTGATTATGAAAAATTAGCTCAACTTTCTGAAGCCTTCTCCGGTGCAGAAATAAAACAAAGTATTGTTGAAGCAATGTATCATGCTTTTTATGAACAACGAGAATTTACAACAGAAGATATTTGTTTCGCGTTAAATGAATTAATTCCTTTAGCTCAATTAGAAAGTACTCAAACAATTAAATTACAAAACTGGGCTTCATCAGGAAGAATTCGGTTAGCTTCATCAAATTCTATATATATATAAATTAAACAAACAAATGAAACAACGGTTTTTTAGATCTTTAGCAGATTTAAGATTTGCTATTACAATTTTATTAATAATTGCATCATTTAGTATTATCGGAACAGTTATTGAACAAGATCAATCAATTGAAACTTATAAATTAAATTATCCAATAACAAACCAAGTTTTTGGGTTTTTATCGTGGGATATTATTCTGAAATTTGGTCTTGATCATATTTATAAAACTTGGTGGTTTATTGCATGTATTATTTTATTTGGGGTAAGTTTATTAACCTGTACAATTTTACAGCAACTTCCAGGGTTAAAAATTTCGAGAAGGTGTCAATTTTTTCGAACAGCCCAACAATTTCAACGCTTAAAAATTTCTACAAAACTTAAAGAGTACAATTTTCAAAAATTTCTATTTAAAATAAAAGAAACTCAATATTCGATATTTCAACAAAAAAATATAATTTATGCTTATAAAGGTTTAATTGGTAGAATCGCACCCATTATTGTCCATTTTAGTATGATATTAATTTTAATTGGGACAGTAATTGGTGCTGTTAATGGTTTTAAAGCCCAAGAAATTGTTCCCAAAACTGAAACTTTTCATATTCAAAATATTTTAAGTAATGGACAATTTACCTCAATACCTAAAGTTTCAACACGAATGAATGATTTTTGGATTACCTATACAAAGCAGACAACAATTAATCAATTTTATTCAGATATCTCTATTCTTAATATTGAGGGAAACGAAATTGAACGTAAAACTATTTTTGTAAATTCACCGGCTCGATATCGAGGGATTAATTACTATCAAACAGATTGGAATTTAATTGGTTTAAGAATTAAAGATGAACACTCACAACTTCTACAATATCCTTTAATAAATTTAGGAAACTCTCAGAATAAAATTTGGATTACCTGGATTCCCGATAATCTAGAATTAAAACAAGGAATTATTTTATTAACTGATAATTTGCAAGGTTATTGTTCTATTTATAATGAATTTGGACAGTTTTTAGGAAATTTAGAAATAAATGAAACATTTAATAATAATTTTCCAATTACATTAGTTGATATTTTGAGCTCGACAGGTTTACAAATTAAAACAGATCCAGGTATTCCATTAATTTATACGGGATTTTTCTTTTTAATGATAAGTACGTTAATTAGTTATATTACTTATTCACAAATTTGGGTTATTAAAGATAATAAAAAAATGTTTATTGGGGGAAATACTAATAGAGCAACTTTTGATTTTGAAATTGAATTTTTTAAATTACTTAAAGTATAAATTTCTAAAAAAATTGGTCGTTTCTTTAAACATGTTTTATAATTACTATTAACAAGCACAAAGCTTGGGAAGAATTTAAATTATAAAAATGTTATTATGACAGCAACTTTAGAAAGACGCGAAGGCGTTTCATTATGGGAGCGCTTTTGCGCTTGGATTACAAGTACTGAAAACCGTTTATACATCGGTTGGTTTGGTTGTTTAATGTTCCCTACATTAT
>CAJQNM010000084.1 GCA_905479665.1 uncultured Saprospiraceae bacterium | reverse complement strand
TAATTTGGTGGTGAATGAGCGATATTCAGCAAAAACCGTAAGACAGCTATTTATTATGTACAAAAAAAGCCCCCTTTCTTTAAAGGGAGCCTTTCTTCTAAAAATGAATAGTGTAGCTATTCTTGATTCTCATCATGCAAGTGCCCGATCAGATTTTATTTAGTTTGACCGTGTGGTCAAATTTATCACCATAGACGTGGATCAAATAAATGCCCGTCTGTAAGTCCGAAACGGAAATACGGGTCTGGGCATCCAGTCCTTTCATGTTATCGATAATCTTACCGTCCAGTGTCATGATGTCTACCTGACTGTGGCGAAACAGACTGGCATCACCCTCCAACTGCAGGCTGAAAGACTCAGTCACAGGATTGGGAAAGACATTTACCTCAAATGAGGCATCACCCACATTAATCACTGCGGTAGTGGTGGTGGGCTCACCTTCGCCCACAGATCCCGTGAGATAGACGGCCGACGCTCCTCCAAAAAGGCTTACCGATTGCGGGACCACGTTGCCCACATCTGAGGCACTGAAGACAAGAATCTTTCCACCCTCATTGGCTCGCTCGGCAACATAAATCAATCCATTCGCGCCATCGTATGCGATGTCGACCGGGTTTCCAAGTTGTGTTTGATCGCCTTCTACGATGATTTGCTCATCAGCAGCGATCATACCGTCAGCTGCTGCTGCCATAAAATCAGCAATCACCGTAAATGCACCGTCTACATCACTCGAAGCTTCGGCCACATCCGTAAGCACCATAATGTCATCTTCGGGCACGTAGGTAATGCCATGCGTACGAGTCATATCTGCCACTGTTACTGTTTGATCAGGAGTTATTGCCCCATTTGGATTTGCAAAGAAATCTTCGAAAATGGCGAGTTGGTCAGAGTTGTCCACGATCGCATACAGGGTATTTACATCTGCATAAATACCCCATAGATTGATGTCTACATCGTACTCATTCATCAAGGTAATTTCATTTGCAGAGATACCATAAACCAACAATCGATTTTGCATATTATTGGCATCATTGGCATCTTGAGCCACGACCAATAAATCACCAGCGGCCGCAATCTCGCGCCCATTGCTAAAATCGGAAGTGGACGTTGCTGTAAGATCCGGTATCACGCCCGCATCTAGACTTGCCACCACATTGCTGTACGCATTTATGACATTGTCTGTACGATTTAATTGATAGAGCACATCGTCCTCTTGATCATAAAAGATACCATCAGCATCTCCTGCTGCACTAACAAATTCACTGTAGTCAATTGAATTGTCAGATTTGATGGAGAACGATCCTATTTTTCCGGAATTATTTGAAGAGCTAAAGAATTGCGAAACAGTTTCTAGTTCCGGCCCTTCGTCAAATAAATCTGCAAAACAATTATCGGTACCTGCGGTAGGCATTGCGAGGTAGGGGAAGCTTGATCTAAATGCTTTATCGTTGGTTTCTACTCCTGTAGTGTACGTAAGCACTCCCACTAGTTGGTCCGTGACCGGATTGGCTACGGCGGGGTCAAAATCATCGTACCAAAGACCAACTGCTGCAAGTACGACACCAGCTACAGCCTGCAACTCAATACGCGTTACATCATCCTCGAGGCGACGTCCGTTGGGAAATCCATCCATATTGGGGATAAATTCGATATCCGTATTGGTATTGTAAGGTGCTGTGGTCAAACCGAGCACTGCTGCTTGAACCAAGCCGAGTGAGCTGAAATTTTCATCATCGCGCGGAGTGGGTGGTACGGCCATGTTGAGACGAAGCATGTCTCCTCCATTGGGAAGGAAATTATGCACAAAAGGTTTTCCCGCTGCCAGTGGATTGCCTTCTTTGCCTGTCGCCAATTGGTATGGAATGACATTTGGTACACCGGTGTGAAATATGGGCCAGAGGTCGACCGAACGAGGTTTCCCTGGTGCTGGCAAGAGTAAGGTGCCGAAGATCGCATCGTCGAGCGCAGTCCCGGTCACAGCATCAGAACCTTTCAGACCGTATAGTCCATCTGCTCCGTTGCTAAAATCAAATGATCCCAACGAATTTGTTTGAATGCGCAGCGGAGTAAAAGCCGGCACTGCAGCACCAAACTGATCATCGTCCATGTAGAGCGCCAGTTCAGGATTGTAGAAAAATTCGTCTAGGGTCAATTCACTGATCTCGTCGTAAGGAGTCAGGGTATTCCAATAGTCTTTCGAACCGACTGGTATCACCACCTCATTGGTAAGAGGCATGCCCAGGCGAGAGACCTGAATCCACAAACCGGTATGGTTGATTTCACCATTGGTCCGAATGGTGCGAATGGCCCGACGGCTGGCAGATGCCCATACTCCAATCACATAGTCGGGATCAAGGATACTGGTAGGCTCCGCAGGTGCATCCCTTTTGAGAAGTGTTGAGATAGGCACTTGAATGGCCAGTGCACTTACATTAAAGCAAGCCAGACCATCGATCGGTTGTCCCCCCTGTCGCGGAGCGTCTCCTAGATCAAAAATACCGCCGAGATCTACAAAAAATGGATCATCAGTTGGTCCGGCAAAGACCTTTTCTCCCGTATTGGCAGTGGTAATTGCGTCATTAAAAAGGGTTTCATAGGTGGTGCCAAGGCCAGCTCCTCCTCCGATCGATCTGGGACCGATGTTGTAAGGCGGAACGACCCCTTGCTCTACAATGGTGCGATAAGATGCCCCTCCATCGAGGCTACGCTCCAGGCGGTAAGTGGTCTTGAGGTTTTCAGCTCCAAGGCGAATGTTGAAAAAAGTGTTAGGGTCCTCATTTTCACGACGGAAAGTAAAACGATAAATAATATCATCACCATTGGTGTTGATATCGTTGTCTACCCGAATTTCGTAGCGAATATCCTCACCAAAGGTATAGTAATTAGGACCTCCGTACGGCAATTGCATCGGAATATACGTTGCAATCAGGGTGACCATATCGGGATTGTCCGGGCTTCGGAACGCGTACACATCCACGTTATCGGCCAGGGGGTCATTGGCGATAAGGGGCGCCTCACGGTGACTTGAAGCCATCATCATAAATTGCAAGGTCACCAAAAGGATCAGAGACATGGTAAATTTCTTGAGGAGACTACCTGATCGTAGTATTTGATTTTTCATAATTAAATTTGTATTCAGGTTTATTAGAAAATTGGATTTGCTATTTGGGTTTATCTAGTTGTGTGCGATTACTTGCGATATTTCCTTGATAAAGGGATCTTGGGAATCGGTCATTAGAGCTGCCGTTAAATGTGCCTGTGCTTTTTCTTTTTCTTCAAGTGCGTGATAAATCTGGGCCATTCTTGAATTCACGTCAATATTATTTGGTCGCACTTGATATTCCTTTTCGAGATAGCTGAGTGCTAGTTGATGCTCTTCAAGCAAGTCATGATGAACACCGGCATACTCCATATTCATGATGTGACCTGCTTCTGTATCTTCTTCAAGCATGCCCAGAATATCCCGGACCAAATATTCATATGGCTGATTTAATTCCTTCTTCAAGTGGGCGAGATCGATGAAAAACCCCACTTCCGGAATAATGCTCAGTGCTCGCTGGAAATAATCTTCAGCAGCACGGTAATTTTTCTTTTTCCATTCGACGTTGGCAAGACCTGCCACAGCAAAAGGATAGTTGGGTCGGTCCATGAGAATACGTCGATAAATCGTCCCCGCTTTTTCCGCATCCCCATATTCCAGACATAAATCAGCCAAAGTGAGCATGGCCCATGAAGTTTCTTCATCTCCTGGATATCCCGCCGTAATTGCCATTTCAAGCGCTTCAACTGCACCATCGACCTGGCCATAAATTTCGCGGAGATAAGCAACTCGAGAATAGGACCGTAAATCAGGGCGAATGGCCACCATGCGATCGGCCATCTGGATCGCATTGTCGTATTCACCCAATTCTACGTAGCAGTCGGTCAGGACCCCACAGATCTGAGCATTGTGAGGATTGAGTGCCTGAGCCCGCAGTCCTGTTTCTTTTGCTTTGACAAACTCGTGCAGGGACAACTGGACGCCGGCTTTGAGGGTCAGACCGTAAAAAAGGAGATCCGATTGGATTTCAGGAGTAGTCAAGACACTTTCGGTGAGCTCAAGTGCCATCGGGTAATAGTATCCGTGCTCACCCGTCACACGTGCCTCCTGCACACAGAGTTCAGCAAGTGCCAACTTGGCTTTGTGGCTATTTCCAGTGGCAGAAAGTTTCTCCTGATACTGCGTCCATTTTTCCTGAACTTGGGTCCACTCTATGCCCGCTTGGATGACCTGTGGTCGCTGAAGAAGTACATACGTGTCTGAGGAATCGGCAAGACCCACTGGCACTTCTGTTTTCCAGTCTATGTGGAGTACTGCTGCGCTTACGATAATGAGTAAGCCAAGTAGTAGGAGTTTGTTTATCTTTAGAGTATTCTTCATGTTAATATTCATTATTTAGTTTGCTCGATATACTTCATCTACGATTGGATTGAGAAGACTGGATTTAGAATGGACCGTTATTTTTGAATAAATCTGAAAATCATAGAGTAAGTGAGATTATTTCGTTGCTGCGTCAGCGCGATGAAAAAGGTCTAGCTATGCTCTACGATAATTATTCCCCGGCACTAAATGGTATAGCTCTAAGAGTAGTGGGGTCACCCTCCCTAGCTGCTGATGTTTTGCAGCAGACCTTTTTAAAAATCTGGAATAATTTCGATCAGTACGATGAGAATAAAGCGTCACTATTTACATGGATGGCACGCATTGCACGAAATTCGGCGATCGATGCCCGCCGCCTAAAGTCTTTTGAGCACAACCAAAAAACCGATTCATTTGATACGACCGTACATACGGGTGAGACGACACATATTGCTACCGCAGGAATTGATGTCGATACGCTCCTTGAAGGTATGGATATCGAACACAGAAAGGTTTTGGATTTAGTCTATTTGCAAGGCTACTCGCACAGTCAAGCATCTGAGCACTTACAGATACCTCTCGGTACCGTAAAGACCCGGATTCGATCGAGTATTTCGACCTTGCGCGAAAAGGTAAAGCAGGATAAAAAGCTATTCTTTGGCCTCTTCCTGTTATTGTTAATGCTAGTAGTACTTGCACTATGACCATTGACGAACTAAGAGAATCAGGACTTCTTGAACTGTATGTCATTGGTGACGTTTCTGCCGCTGAGCGGCAGAAAGTTGAGCAGATGGTCAAAGATCATCCTGAGCTCATGTCTGAAATACAAGAGATCGAAGCAGCGCTAGGCACTTTTGCACTTGCACATGCTGTGCTTCCAGATCCGTCACTAAAGGATACGATCCTGAAAAAGATCTCTGGATCAGAAAAACCAAAACCACCAAGCAACGACAAGAAGTCCGGCAATTGGGGGCTAGGCCTCCTTCTGGCCTCAATTCTAGCTTTGGGAGCACTGCTGTGGGGCTGGATGAATAAATCTCAAATAACCGAACTCGAAAATCAACTGACTATCTTGCAGAGGGATTGCGACTCCATTGTTGATGCACAAGGAAATAGATTGGCCTTTTTTGATGGCCTATTTAACGAGAGCGATGTCTTAGCGCTTAGCGCAACACCCAAGTATCCAAATACCACATTGTTCCTTTATTCAAATAACAATACTCAAACCAATTATCTGCAGGCGATTAATCTGCCGAACATTACACCACAACAGGTTTTTCAACTTTGGTCTCTCAAGGGAAGTGGTGCCCCGATCCCGCTCTCCACATTTTCTGGAGAAGGTGGCATCCCGCAAGAAATAGATTTTGAGGGCGGTACGGATGTCTATGCAATCACCATCGAACCTGCTGGTGGCAGCCAAGCTCCCAATCTAGATGAACTCATTGGTACCATTCCGGTTGGCTAGTATTCGTCAATATGAATATGGTGGACTGGAAAAAAGCAATCGGCATCTCACAAGACACCCTCAGTGTAGAGGAAATTTCTTTCCTAGCTCAGCAAGGCTATCTCAATCTCGGCAAAATACTCAGCACGGCGGAGGTCGAAAAAATAAATCAGCGCATTGCAGTACTTGCTGATCTAGAAGGAGAGGCTGCTGGCTCCGAACTCGCCGACTCGAAATACATCCGACACCCCAAAGAAGCGGGGGCAGATCGACTGGCAGATCTTGTGAATAAAGGTTCTGTCTTTGACGTATTTTATAGTCACCCGAAGGTTCTGGCAGGCATCGCTGCCGTACTGGGTGACCAGATAAAATTATCCTCGCTAAACTATCGTGCAGCCAAACCCGGCATGGGTCTGCAAAAGCTACACGTCGACTGGAAGGATGGTCTCCCGCACGGGCAGTACAGAGTGTGCAATTCGATTTGGCTACTGGACGATTTTACTGCACGTAATGGAGCCACCAGAGTGGTACCCGGCAGTCATCTCTGGGACAAATTACCTCAGGACGAAATGCCTGATCAAGAAGCCTCACATCCGGACGAAATATTGATTCAGGGTGCAGTGGGATCGGTCTTCATTTTCAATTCACACACCTGGCACGGCGGCACAACCAACCAAACGGACAAACTGCGTAGATCGATGCATAGTTATTTTTGCACGCGTGATCAAAACCAGCAAGTCGACCAGCGCAGGTATATTTTACCGGAGACCAAGACGCGGCTTGCGGATGCGGCGTGTTATTTACTGGACATTAATTAAAAATGAAGAAACTCATTCCAAGGCGGCTTTAGCCCCTTGAATTCGCAAACAATGCGTTAAAACCAGATTGGATAGAGTCCGATATTCAACACACACACACACACACTTGCCAGAGCGTGTTCATTAATTATTAATTAGCAAAAGTGAATTTGCTGATTATTTCAGATTAAGATTATATTCGTTAATAAATTATTGCCATGAAGCGCAGTCGCAGGATGCCGCTCCGGCAGGGACGCAACACATTTTAGATCTGCCGTCCTTCCCGGACTTG
>CAJQNM010000083.1 GCA_905479665.1 uncultured Saprospiraceae bacterium | reverse complement strand
CCAACCACTTCATCAGCTTGATCGGATCCGGCAAAGGATGCCTACCAGTCTCTCTTGGCAAGATCGGTCCCGAAAGATCTTGATCAAGATGTGCGTAGTGTGCCCCAGCAACATGAGATTCATGGTACTGCCTCCGACCCTCATTTGGATCTTTGAGTTCAAACCGGCAATCAAATATGACTATCCCATCACCCTGCAAAAGCTCGTTTAGTTCGTGCGCACCTATGATTGTTTTAAGACTCATACTTCCGATTCAACTTCCTCTAGAATACAGAATTGTCTAGATTTTGTCTTCATCTTTTTATCGATACTGACTATTGGAGCTCCTAGACGCCTTCTGAAAATGGTTGGAAATTAAGGGAGGGTTATGTTATTGGTTGTATTCAGCACGAGTGTAAAAATCTGAAAGGGACTTGATCCCTTATGAATTAGTGCTTATCTTAAGGTATTCGTAACCCTAAATGTAATTCCGTGAGAGTACTCACCGTGTTGGCCTGTGTCCTGTTGTGTCATATCCTCCAAGCTCAAGAATTTGTCAATCCATTGCCTATCCCACCTCTGATTGAATCGACTCGAACTGATTACCACCTTAATGTGATTGTAACAGAGCATAATTTCAATCCCAACGGTTCAGATTCGCTCAATACCATGATTCGCACCTTTGCCTTTGAAGATGCGGCCAATCCAGGCACGACCACGATTTTGGGCCCTTCCATTGCGTGGCAGTTTGGGGATTCTCTGGCACCACAAGTATCTAATATGTTGCCTGAGAGAACCACTTGCCATTGGCATGGAGCCCATGTGCCAGCATATGCTGACGGGGGTCCCCATCAAATCATCCAGCCCGGTCAAACCTGGGCACCCCAATTTGAAGTGATGGACGAGTCTGCCACAATGTGGTATCATCCCCACGCCATGGACATCACTTACGACCATGTGCAGATGGGACTGTCTGGAATGATCTATGTCGAGGATCCCATCGGTAAGGATTCCGCCCTCACAGCCATCCATGATCTGGTGCCACATGAATACGGGATTAATGATTTCCCTCTGATTTTTCAAACCAAGCGGTTTATTCTAGATAGCACTGGCACAATCATTATTAAATCCCAACTAGGCTATAAGGATAATTATACATATCTGGTGAATGGTATCAAAGACCCCTTTCTAGAGGTACCACATGGCATGGTGAGGTTCCGAGTACTTAATGGCGATGGCAAATTCACGTACAATTTTGGTATTTCCGACGCACCTGATTTTAATCCCATAGGATTTGAAATGATCGCAACCGACGCCGGCTATATGGATAGCTCGTACACCAAAGACGAGCTATTCATGGCTCCTGGTGAGCGGACAGAATGGTTATTCGACTTCAGTGCATATGATCCGGGTGACACGTTGTACGTCTACAACAAGATCTCGGGCTTGGCTCCAGGAATGATTGGTGACTCAACTACGACGGAAGGCTATGCCGTTGACCGAAATCTCCTCCGATTTATTGTTGGAACTGACCCTGCACCACCTTCGCCCATCGACTCCTTTCCCATAAATCTTCAACCCTTAGAAAATCCTCCGCTCAGTGCAGTGTCAAACCATCGGACAAAAACATTCCGTCGGGACAAATTCATGATCGATGGGCAGGAACTTAATCTCTTTAATATTGATGGCCAGCTGATGAACCTTATGGTTGTGAATGATGTCATTTTGGTGGATAGCACCGAGCTTTGGACCCTAGATAATACCACCAACATTGCCCATCCATTTCACATCCATGACATCCATTTTTGGGTGACCGAAATCATTGACGCCAATGGAGTATCATTAGACAAGGCTTCCTATCCCGAATATTTTGCTGGACCCAAGGACAATGTAATGGTCTTGCCCAATTGGAAGCTCAGTTTCATCACCACCTTTGCAGATTTTGGCACGGAGGTTCGCTTTGACAGCTGCTATATGATGCACTGCCATATCCTACCGCATGAAGACAGGGGCATGATGGGGCAATTTGTTGTCTGGAATGGCAAAGGTACTTCCGTCAGTGTAGAAGATCCAGCCCTTTCGACGCGTAAGATGAAGCTGTATCCAAATCCAAATTCGCGAAACATGCTTTTTATTGAGGGAGAGAGTCGGGCAAAAAGTATGCTCAGTATTTACACATTTAGTGGTCAACTTTTGAGATCGGTCGAGCTGCCTCCTATGCAAGATGTCTTGGGAGTAAATACCGCCGGCATTCCTCCAGGGGGTGCTGTGGTCAGATGGAAGACAGTTGAAGGAGTGGCAAGTAGCGTGGTCATATTTCAGTAGTGATTAAACTCATACTTCCGATTCAACTTCCTCTAGAATACGCTCAATTTTGTGCGACAAATACTGATCGAGCTTGTCCGGCATATAGTTGATATTGAGTTGTACCGCCTGCAATCCTGTTGCACCTGGTAAATCCTCCAACTCCACGTATTCTACCACATCAGTAATATACTCACGCTGAATCAGGAATCGAATGTACCGTTCATACTCCTTGCGCTCTCCAGGGCTAGAGAAGACTATCGCAATCTTACCGGGCTGCGTAAGACGATCATTGGTGCCCTTGATATGAGCTTTGTCGATCCTCTTTTTGATGATTTCGTACCGAGCATTGTAGGCCCCATCAACATCAAATCGTTTTTCATCATAGCGAAATCTAATATCCAACGGCGTATCCTGCACCATAATCAAGGAGGCCACCGTGAGCGGTATGGCGAAAGTGTCTTGTACTCTCTGAATCAGATTTTCGAGCTCGCACGTGACAACCAATTGCCAAAGACGCAGATTCTGAAGGTAGATTTCATTATAACCCTCCCCTTTCACTAGTGACTGTCCGATATACATGTTGTACTCCACGCCATCGGTCTTAAATTTCTCAAAGTAGTGCGGAAATATCTCTTGCGCCTTCCGCTGTGCTCCCTCCAAATAAGAGCCGAGATGCTCATTGATGGTAGCCACCGTCTCTTCGTACATCTTTCGCTCTTCGTAGATCACGTTTAGTTTAGGATCCAGGCGCCTGTCATATTCCACTAAGGCCTTGTTTACTGTTCCAATAGTGCGCAGATGAGCTAGTGCAGGCGACACTGTCTCACGAAAAAATGAAGTAATTGCGTTCTCCTCTCCTGAATCAAGGCGATCAGCCAGGCGCTCAAGATTTAGATCAATCTCATAAATAAGTTGCTCGTACATCACCAAAGCATCCTGCTCAAGTGCCTCTTCAAACACCCGTCGTGCCAGTTTCAATTGACTGATCAGGTCGGCCTGAATGGTTTTATCTCGGTAGGTTGAAGAACCTTTTATGTCAAGCTGGCCAAAAAGAGGATAGACACGGTCAAAGACAATCTCCTCCATCTCTGCCTCATGGTAGTTTTCAGTTTTTTCGAGCAAGCGCGTAGCCGCATCAAAAAATCTCCACTCAACACTGGGATGCACCGCCGTACACTTTTCTTTAATGATCGCTTCTACTTGATTCTCATACTCTTTTAGTGCGCGATCTAAGGCAACCGAAAACAAGGCTGTAACCTCCTGGAGCTTCTGCTCACTAACTGAATTGATCACCGCAGGCTGAGCCGAACGGACCTCCAAAATTCCGATGACTTTCTCATCATCGACCAGTGGCGCAGCGATAAAACTCCGGACTCCCTCTTCGATCATGCGTTGCATGAGAGGCATTTTGCTTTCTTTATAATGTTCCGTGTCAGTCACTAGCATCGGTTTTGCATCTACCAGCAGAACTTCATGGGAGTACGAACAAAAGGCAGTACTGCAATCCATGTGCTTCTTATTTTCAAGCATTACGCTGGACCATTGTTCTTGAGGAGAAGCAATCAGGTCGTCGTTGTGCAAGGCTGCTAGGCCCAGTCGCAGGTCCGCGACCCCCAAGTATGTACCGAGGCTAGTCTCCAGTTTCTCCAATTCAGTAGCATTCATCAGAGCTTCACGCCTGATCAACAGGGTCTTGAGATCTGAGAGTGCCTGATCTTTAGAAACATCAAACAATGTCATCAATCCAAATCCATGATACTCGTAGGAGTTGGGGGGGATCAATTTTTTCCAGAGATCTACATCATCGGCATTCCCCAGCAGTTGATCTACTTCCTCCGTGGTCAGTGTCGGCACATCCTTTCTAGCGGTGACGTTTGAAAAGTCGGCATTAAAAAAGGCTCGATAGGTACGCACCGTGCCATTTACAAGATCAGGAATATCAAAGAGCTGAGGACGAGCGAGGTCAATCGGAACGTTATACCTCATCTTAAGATAGAAAGAGGCCGCAATCATGTAGTAGTAGTCATCATCCATTCCACGCAGACGGAGATCAAAGCCTTCACCTGCGTTCTTGATGAGGTTTGCAAATCGCTCCGTTGCATTGAACATGACTGGTTGAAAGGGCAGTACTGCGGCCTTGATCTCATTTTTTTGCAAGGATTCAGGAAAGAGATCTGACAAGATTAAGCCAATCTCATCGGCATACGTATCCAGCAAGGTAAGATCGCGAATAGGTTGCCTTAGCTCCGGACAACGCTCTACCCTTTTGAGCA
Source organism: uncultured Saprospiraceae bacterium (assembly GCA_905479665.1). Classification (GTDB taxonomy): domain Bacteria; phylum Bacteroidota; class Bacteroidia; order Chitinophagales; family Saprospiraceae; genus CAJQNM01. Next base: position 5,137 of record CAJQNM010000083.1, on the reverse strand, counting down.
ACTTTTGTGCCTCGACATTCCTTGGATGTTTGGAATCTGCTGCCCAAGCCTCCCAGTTGTCAAATACCATTCCAAAGGATATATACGGGATAATTGGCAATTCCAAGTCGTCCCAATTCAATGCTGCAGTCATCTTTTTATACTATCTGATTCCAGATTAAACACGAGAACCTCTCAGTAGTTGACTCAAAACTCGTGCCATGCGGATATTTGTAGCCTTTCATCCTCGTATGCAAACATGCTCATGTCGATCTTTAGAGCGCTTAATGGTGGCTCCTAATAAAAATTTGCCTTCATTTGATTCCATCGAGACAAGGGAAAGATGAGTGATTGACGACAGGGGCGGAATGATAAAACCTCTGCTAAACGAATGTTTTCTTCCATATCGGGTGATCGATTAAAATGAAATATTCATACCTATTATCAAGTTAAATCCCAAATCATCGGCAAAATAGCGTTGACGATTGAGATAGTCACGGTAAGTCTCATTGAGTAAGTTTTCTGCCCTTACAAACATGTTTAATCCAAGCTTAGGCAATTGCTTTTCAGCTGACACCTTTAGACCAATTAAATAATATGACTCAGGTGGAACCACAAAATCTTGAGAAGGGAGTAGATTCTTTTGTTCAGAGACAAACCTGCTATTGATTTGAAATCCCACATTTTGCAATTTCCCTAAATCCGGAATCTGATAGTTTAACCCTGCATAAAGATTATTGGATGGCATATAAACCAAAGGCAAGTGATTAGTCACGTCATATCCATTTAGGTAACTGTATTTTCCTGTTACATTAAATCGCTCAGTTGCTTGATACGTTGCGGCTAAATCAAATCCGATTAGTCGGGCATCTGTTTGCTCGTATTTGAACAGAGGAAAGGCTCCGCGTATGGTTAACCGAATCTCATCTTGTGGGTTAAGAAAAATGTAATTATCAATTTTATGATAATAAAATAAGCCCTCAAAAAACAGTCTATCCTTCACATTTCCCTTTATGGACAATGTGTTTTTAACTGAAATTTCTTTATTCAGGGTTGGATCCCCCTCCTCAATCCCGCTAACTCCCTGATGTAATCCATTACTGTAGAGCTCATTTACTTCTGGATTTCTTGCAGCGTAACCAATGTTATATGATGCTTCCCAACCTTTACCGAACTCATGCTTAACTCCGCCCAAAGCGCTCAGATTAAGAAAATCATTGTCATATCGGATAATTTTTCTTGGGACGCTGACAGAAATGGCAGCTACATTTCTATTTTCAAAATCATAACGTCCACCAAACTCGATAGTAGTTTTATCAATAGTTTTAGTTACGATGCTAAACACGCCATAGTCAGAAGCAGTATAGTCAGGAATAAGGGGTAGTATTCCAGTTTCTGGAAGATTAGTATTATCAACCTGATTAATCTGAATGCCACCTCTTAGCTCCCAATTCCTTGCTAAGGAGTTTTGGTATTTGACTTCAATGAAATTTGAAATTTGCTTTAGACTTAGTGCAGGTATATCAGACCTTCCGCTTCTTCGCACATCAAACTCTTTTCTCAAATTGTACTGTCCGGCATAGGTAATACCAAACCACTGGTTCTCGCTTATGCTATACTTCGTATGGAATTTAAGCAAATGATGGTTTACCTTTTGGTAAGGGGAACCAATGGAATAGGAAAAGTTATCTTCTGTGAAAAACGGAACATCACGTTCAAGAGCTTCCTCTAAATCGGTAAGATTGCCAATATGTGAACCTCGTAAAACGCCAAACTCAGCATTAAAAGAGCTGAAGTATAACTCGCTGAACCACTTTCTATTCCAGGATTTCTCGAATTGCAAGGCTATGTTGGCTTCTTGATTACCTGTATTTCGAAGAAAGTATTCCGAAGATCGATTATCACCGCTTTTCTTAAGCGTTCCAACCACTCGCCAAGCTAATAATTTACGGTGTTGCTGCAATTCAAGATTAAGTCCACTTCCCAATCCATTGGACTCAAAAAAGTACCGTCCTTCTCCATTCAGATGTGGTTCTCGGTCTATTTTTCTGGGCTCCACCAATACAACTGCTCCTAAAGAACTCCCCTGATATTCCAATGCCCCAACACCTTTCACCACAGTAATTATATTGGCAATTAAGGGGTCAATCTCAGGACTGTGGTCTATGCCCCATTGCTGTCCACTTTGCGCGATTCCATTGTTTAAAATTGAAAGTCGGTTTCCGTAGAGTCCATGAACTACTGGTTTTGAAATTCCACTACCATTTTTAATGACACTTACCCCTGAAATACTTTCAATCATTGTTGCCAAATTCTTATCGGAATTTTGGGCAATACTTTCTGAATTCAGTGAATGACTTTCCTGCGTTGTAACTTCTTCGCCTTGACCTATTACCTCCACCTCGTCTAAGAGTTGGCTATTGCGCTCTAAAAACACAGTCATTGCCGTATCCCCTGCGATATTCAAATACAATTCCTGTGTTTCATATCCTATATGGTTTACGACAATATGATATTCTCCTACGCAAATTGACTCCAGATGGAAAAAACCAAGACTGTCCGTAACATCTCCCGATGAAAATCCCTTCACGGAGATGGTAGCATATGAAATAGCAACACCTGTACTCACATCTTTGACAAGCCCAGAAACAGCCAAATTGCAATTTTGAGCAGATGCGAATGCAGGTAAAACTAAAATGAAAGAACAGACTGCTACATGTTTACTGAATGTCCACATTAAAAGTAACTTCTATATCCGTTTCACCCCCAGCATTTGTAATGTCACCTGTTGATGCCCCAGAAGCATCTTTATTTGGTTCATGCCTCAAAATTACCGTGATGGTTCCAGAGCTTGCCACATTTGTAGTTATAATTGTTGACAAACCTATCGGGTTGCCATTGGCATCCATATCATCATAAGCAATGTTTATCTCACCTATAGAGGTTTGAAAAAAGAATTGGTGATCTAATGCCTCTCCTTCTACCTCTTCGGTTATATCCACTGCCGGACTCTCCAATTCATTGAACAACTCTAATGAACCATTGTAGGTAGTGTTCGTATCAAGTGTTCCCCCGGTAATGGTGGGATCATTACCGCCATCTCCATCTAAATCAAGAAAAGTAAGTACAACAGCGGTTCCCCCTCCATCAGGAGTTAAGGTAAAGTTCAGCGTTGTAATAACCTCTTCTTCATTTGGAATAACGGGCTCATCTGGTTCATCTTTACATGAAGTGGTGAGCAAGATGAAGAGCATTCCTATCACAAGCAACAGATTGATCTTCTTCATGGTTGATTTTTTGAATCACGAATGGTGCAAACGTATGAACTTATTGCAACAATGTTGCGTCTAAATCATGGATATTTTCAAATCCTTTGAAAGAACCACTCCAACATAGGTGAAATGGTAGTGAAGCGTGTGAATTTTAGGTCAGTATCGGCGTATTATGCAGTCCGGAGGGACAGAGCGTTTGATAGGTGTGGAATACATCTACTTCGAGACTGTATTTCTGTGAGTATTCTAGATCTGGGATAATCGATCGTCATCGGAATGGGTGGGTCAGTACCACTGGATTTTGCAAGTATCTCAAAATCGAACGATCAAAACTTTTGTCATGATGCGAGCCCTTCGTGACTCCATCGGCCTAGGAGGCTGTTGAAATACTAACTCTGATTCGTTCGCGGCTTCTTTTGCCCGCATACTTCACCAAAAATACTCGATATAGCTCGGCTATTTCTGCGTTTTTTGGCTCGTCTCCAACAAAAATAAGCTAGCGAGCCAAATCGAGCCAGTAATTCAACAGCCTCCTAGGTCTCCATCTGGGAGAATTTGGCTTCTCTACAAATCCATTATGAAACTGGTGAGATTAGTATCACGATCCAGGTTTAGTTTTTTTCTCAATCGGTAGCGATTGGTTTCAACGGATCTGATAGAAATATTTAAGAGGTTGGCTATGTCCTTTGAGCTCATGTTGAGCCTGATGAATGCACAAAATTTCAATTCCATGGGGGTTATCTGAGGATAGGCTTCTCTAAGTCCCTTGGAAAAATCACCGTGCACTTCATCAAAATACATCTGAAAGGTGTCCCAGTCTTGCTCGCTATTCATGCCTCGATCAATACCTTTAATAATCCTAGTTATTCTATGGGCCGAGCTATTGCCGCTTTCAAGATTCTTTTTTAAAGATTTTAAATCAGACATAATCTTCTTCATCATCTCATTTTTTTTAAGCAAGTTCATAGTACTCGAAGCCAATTCTCGCGATTTGTGCTTCAAGGCTATAACAGACTTCTCATTTTCCAATCGCTGAATCTCCACTTGAGACTTACTGGATATTTCTTCTAACAGACTATCCTTTCGGTTGAGCTTTTTCTGCTGGGATACCATCAATCCTTCCCTCTCCCTTTTATGCCTTCTCTTTTGATTGATAAATACGGCTGTTAAAAGACCAATTAAAAGCGAGCCAACTAATATTCTAAATAACAGTGATCTATACCAGGGTGGGTTAATAATAATTACAATCTCTGCTGGCTTAGATTCACGGTTTGTGTTGGTTTTGGCTTTGACGCTGAAAGTATAAGTCCCTTCCATAAGCGATGAAAATTCACGGAAGGATTGATTGCTCCATTCGGTCCATTGATTGCCATTAAGCCCTTCCATTCGTGTTGAATAGGTGACTGGGTTTGAAAAATATGGAGCAGAGAAATTTATACGTAGTGATCGCTCTGCAAAAGGAAATTCAAACTTCTTCTTGGGGTGATTAATGAAAAAATATGAATCCAACATCAAAGAATCAGATGATAAGGTTGATGATAATTTTGTTATATAAGTACTAATTGGCTCCAATTGCAGCTCAAGTGAGGTCGGATCGAAATGAATAAAGCCTTCCTTAGCACCAAAAACCACATTGCTTTCATCAACAACCTGAACGAAGGGAAAGTCATCGTTTAGGAGCGGTCTGATTCCTTCAAAAATGGACACATCCTTTGAATAGACACCCTCAAAGTTTCTCCTTAGTATCCCAACTTCGTTTTTTCCAATAAAATATACATTTCCGAAACCATCGGCACTCAAGTCATAGATAGTGTTATTGGAAAGAAGATCGTTTAATGGCCTGTAGGGTACGATAATCTTTAGCTGATCATCATACGTGAAAATCC
>CAJQNM010000082.1 GCA_905479665.1 uncultured Saprospiraceae bacterium | reverse complement strand
ATCTCCCGCGGGCCATCGGTCAGGCTCAAGATTCTGGATGAAAAGAAAATCCTTGTTTCGAATAGCTCGCCCTGGATACCCAAGACCTCCTGCCCTGCACAGTGCGTGCCGTTCTCTTGCCATATGGACATAGGGCCTGGCGTGCTCGGTGATCCCCACTTGATCAGATTCAAGTATGGGCTTCAGCGAAGCAGCCGTGTACTCAACAGGAATCTCAAAACCTGCTACGTCGACAACTGTAGCTGCAATATCATTAAGACTAACCAGATCATCGACTACCCGATTTCCCTCATATTTGCCCGGCCAAGAAATAATGAAGGGCACCCTCGTGCCAAAGTCATATAAATTGGCCAATCCTCGTGGCATCATCCAGCCATTGTCACCGCAAATAATAATCACGGTATTTTCCAAATCACCGCGTTGCTTCAAGATCTCGATCGCCTCTCCAACCTCACGATCAAAATCCTGCACCTCCAAATAATAATCACAGATATCAGATACCACTTCTGGAACATTCGGGAGATATGGCGGCACAACGACTTTGCTCGAATCGACCCCCGATTGAATACCTTGATCTAAATCAAACGGACGGTGTGGGTTGCGGGAAGAAAGCCAAAAACTCCAGGGTTTGTCTTCTTCTTTGGCATCAAAAAATGCTGTAAAATCCGGATAGGTAACCCCGGCAGGATTATGTGCTCTCCCACCAGCCTCGTAGTTTCCGGGGCCCCAGCCTTTGCGATCATGTCCGACATGATATCCGTTTTTTTCTAGAATATCCACATAGGTTGGTATCGTGCTAGACAATGTACTGTGCAAATTTGCAGCAGCGCCTAACCTCCAAATTTCTTGACCAGCTAGGATGGCTGAGCGAGCCGGCGTACACGATGGAGAAGCACAAAATGCATGAGTAAATCGAACACCCTCCCTCGCAATAGCATCAATATTCGGCGTCTTTACGACAGGATCTCCATAGCAACCCAAGTGGCTGAAGTAATGATTGTCCGACATCAATACCAGGAAGTTTGGTTCTTCAACATCGACACGGGTACCTGAGCGAGTCCCGCAGGAGGTCTGAGTGATTGCGACTATGCCCAGGGCGATGAGCGCATAGATATGGTAAGCTCTCGATAGATTCTTTATAGTAGGGAACAGCTTCATATTAGTCTATCATTTTGGCAATCTCGCATTGATCTGCTTGGTGTGCCTATCCATATGTGCAGCAAAAAAATCCAGCATTTGGCCCAGCGAGTGCCTCCCTGTGACTGGATGCTTGTATACATCTCGATCAAACCACTTTTCATCCAATTCGCTGAGATAGCTCCGTACCTCCTTTCGTAATTTCAGCCACTTCTCAGCTTCCGTTGAATAGGATAGAGGAACTGGAAAATCATCCTTAGTTGCGCCAGGAGGTGCACCAAATTTGAGCGGACTGGCTAAGAATAGATTTAGCGCAACAGATTTCAGGCCATGTACGATTCCTACCTTCTTGAGTTTGGGATCAAAGCTCAATTTCTTTTTTACATAGGCGACGGAAATGTCTTCAGCCAAACGTAAATGAGACACCAGCTGGGCAGGTGACCAAACTCCGGGAACAGATTGCACAAGCAGAGCATGGGGATCGTACTGGTCCAGCATTTTTAGTAGCTGCTCCAATTTGGCGTCAAGCTGGTCCAGTTTATTCAAGGATTTCTCTCTCATTGCAATCACCAAAATAAGGATCGCCAGCCAGATATTTTCGTTCGTATCTCTGGAGACCTCCTTTCGGTCCTAGGAGGCTGTTGAAATACTAACTCTGATTCGTTCGCGGCTTCTTTTGCCCGCATACTTAACCAAAAATACTCGATATAGCTCGGCTATTTCTGCGTTTTTTGGCTCGTCTGCAACCAAAATAAGCTAGCGAGCCAATTCGAGCCAGTAATTCAACAGCCTCCTTGCGTGACATCGCCCCAAGAATATGTCTCCCATTCTTTTCCTACTTTATCAGCCGCAAAATATAGTTCCAATGAAATCGACTTCTGCATTCATCCTTATCGCTCTGAGCTTGCTCATGGTCTTGCCCAGCTTTGGACAGTCATCTGTAGATAAGGCTCCGGATCGAGAAAGGGGCGATGGCCCATGGTCTCAGCTCATTATTCGTGGCATCACCTTGATCAATGGCAACGGGGCACCTCCTCGTGGACCGATCGATATTGTTGTGGAGGACAATATGATCAAAGAGATAAAAGTGGTCGGCTATCCAGGTGTCGAGCTCAAGGATGAAGGCAGACCTGAGCTCAAAGAAGGTGGCCATGAACTGGATTGCTCTGGTATGTTTCTCCTGCCGGGTTTTGTCGATATGCATGGGCATATCGGGGGCCGATCCCAAGGGGCCGATGCAGAGTATGTCTTCAAACTATGGATGGCTCATGGCATCACCACCATTCGAGACCCTTCTGCGGGAAATGGGCTAGACTGGGTACTTGACCAAAAAGGCCGCAGCAACCGCAACGAGATTACTGCTCCACGCATCAAAGCATATACTGTATTTGGTCAAGATACCTACGACCCGATCAGTACTCCCGAGATGGCCAGAAAATGGGTGCGCGAAAATGCCGCCAAAGGGGCCGATGGGATAAAGTTTTTTGGGGCCAATCCCGATATTATGGCCGCTGCACTCGAAGAGAATAAGAAAATAGGATTGCGCTCGGCATGTCATCATGCGCAGATGGATGTAGCTCGCTGGAATGTGATCAACTCGGCCAAGGCAGGCTTGACAAGCATGGAGCACTGGTATGGACTTCCCGAAGCCCTCTTTGAAAATAAGACCGTGCAGCACTATCCTCTTGATTATAATTATCAAAATGAGCAGGATCGTTTTTCGGAAGCCGGTCGCTTATGGCAGCAAGCAGCACCTCCATACTCCGATCACTGGAACAAAGTGATGGACGAACTGGTAGAGCTTGATTTTACCATCGACCCCACGTTTAATATTTATGAAGCCAGCCGTGATTTACATCGAGCTCGCCGACTCGAGTGGCACGAAACGTACACCATGCCTGCTCTTTGGAGATTTTACTTACCCAGCAAAATAAGTCATGGTTCGTACTGGCACTATTGGGGCACTGAAGAGGAAGTAGACTGGCGCAAAAATTACCAACTCTGGATGACGTTTGTGAATGAATATAAGAATCGAGGTGGGCGAGTGACTGCCGGTTCCGATAGTGGATTTATTTTTCAATTATATGGCTTCGCCTACATCCGAGAATTAGAGCTGTTGCGTGAAGCCGGATTTCATCCCCTCGAAGTCATCCAAAGTGCGACCTTAAACGGCGCGATCGCTCTGGGGATGGAAGATGAAATTGGCTCGGTCGAAATCGGAAAGAAAGCCGACTTTGTTATTGTGGAAGAAAATCCGTTGCAGAACCTCAAAGTTCTTTATGGTACAGGAGCCATCAAACTAACCGAAGACAATGAGATCGTGCGGGTAGGTGGTGTAAAGTACACCGTGAAGGATGGAATAGTCTATGATGCCAAGGAGCTACTGGAAGATGTGCGAAAGATGGTGGATGGTGCGAAAGCAGAAGAAGAATACGAGATCGTTCAGCCGGGTATGGGCAAAAAAATAAGTAAACCTTAAAAACTGCCATGTAATGTACTTGGATGCTACGGAAGATTCAGGCAGACAATTTTACTTGAGCGATGTGCCAGGTGGAATCGTGATGCTCAATTTATTGAGATTCAAGGCTACCGCAGACTACACAGACTATCCTGAACTGGCACCCTCGGAGCCCATATCTGGTCGACAAGCATATAGAACATATATGCAACTGGCCTTGCCATTTATTCAGCAAGCTGGGAGTGAACTCATTTTTCATGGGCGTACACTCCCCTACCTCATTGGCCCAATGACTGAGGAATGGGACGAGATGCTACTCGTCACACACAAAGGCAAAGAAGAATTTTTAAAGTTTGCCCAGCACGAGGGCTACCTTAAAATAAAGGGACATCGGCAGGCAGCACTGCAAGACTCACGCCTGCTGCCACTTATCTCCAAAAGTTAATCACCCCAATTTCAATGCTGATAACACACCACCCATTAGAGCCATGAAGGCAATTAAGTACCCGGCATCAATGGCAAATAATTTAAGCGATTTTCGCTGATACACGTAATGGATGGCTACCGCAGGGACGGCATAAAGTGCTGCGGCCAATGCTCCATGAAAGAGTCCATGTACGAAGGTTTGTTCTTCTACAGGATGGAACCCGATGATGTAATTTAAGGCATACGCCAAAATAACCATCATCAAGAAAGCAATGCCATGAGTACGGAGCATATCCTTTTGAGCATCTTCATCGCTCATGCCTGTTTCAGCCTGCCATGCTTTGCCGAAGAGTGCTGTGTACCAACCAAATCCAAGCAGAAACGCGGCCGCTGCCGCAATGATTAATTCTAAGTAAGCCATAGTTGTTTGTGTTTTCGTTTAGATTAATAAAAAATGAGAGGATAAAATGACCTGATTTCCTATTTTACTGCGCTTTAATTTCTGAATAAATAATGAAAAATCCGATTATCCCTTGTTTTCTTTTGCTCACAATTTTGTCTTGTTCGACAAGTTCATCCCTGCAACAGGCAGAAAAATTGGCCTACAGCCAGAATTTTGATTCTGCAGCGGCTATCGAAGACTTTGAATTTACCGATCCCAGTGTTTGGCGCATGAGCGACGCTGGCAATGGCTCGATGGCG
>CAJQNM010000081.1 GCA_905479665.1 uncultured Saprospiraceae bacterium | reverse complement strand
CTAGCGCTTCCTTGCACAGTTGTTAAAACCTCTACGGAGACGTAAGACTTCACCCACGAGGGCTTGTAATAGCGATTGAGATCGCTCAGGGTACTTGCTTCAGTGAGCTCATCTTTTGTGATGGAAAGCGATGGATAAACTCGGTTTACTTCATAGTGAAGAGGATCGGTACTGGGCTCTTGGGAAGATGCGACATTCGGGAAGGCGAGTATTAGTATCAGCAGAAGCAGAGAAGCAGTCTTGATTCGTACCTTTTTCATAGTACCTATAAATATAGGACTTTGGGAAGGAATTCCCAAGCCTGAAAAAGGGCGGAAGGATTCCCAAGCGCGCAGCGAAGCGAAAGAGATTGGCAAGCCTTCTTACGCTAGCCAAGCCTGTTCCTTTAGAACCGATTTACACTTTATTGTATGAAGTCAGCAGTGGGTCACGCTTGCCAATCCCTCTGGGCCTACCTGCGGTAGCGGGCTTGGGAATCGCTCCGTGATGGGAAGGAATCCCAAGCTGAAAAAGGACGGAAGGAATTCCCAAGCCTGAAAACGGGCGGAAGGATTCCCAAGCGCGCAGCAAAGCGAAACTAAAGGGCAAACCTGGCTGTGGTAAACAGTGGCAGACAAGCCTGGTTCTTCGAGAGTGGCGCTTGCCAATCCCTTGAGCCTCCATGCGGTAGGCGGGCCTGGTAATCGCTCATTTTTTCCTTGCTTCTCAGAGAGAGACAGAAAAATTGTGCTTACATTCCATGATGGATACCATGAAAGAAACGGATAAAATCGAAGGACTAGTAGCTGCCACTTTTACTCCCATGCACGACGACGGTTCGGTGGCATACGGAACTATACCTGCAATGATTGAATTCTTAAAGGCAAAATCAATTGAGAACATATATATCTGTGGAAGCACGGGAGAAGGCCCTTCTCTTACGTTGGAGGAACGAAAGAAGAGTATAGATTCATTTGTCGAGAGTAGCAACGGACATCTGAGAATAATTGTAAATGTCGGCCACGATAGTGTTTACGCAGCTAAGGAATTAGCGACTCATGCCCAGAAGGCCAACGTATATGCAATTTCTGCCCCTGCTCCATCCTATTACAAAATCAGCAACGTAGAAGACTTGGTGTGGTCGATGGCTGAGATTTCCGCAGGCGCACCTGACCTTCCTTTTTACTACTACCACGTGCCAGTATTGACCGCGGCGAATTTAAATATGGTCGAGTTTTTGAGAATTGGATCCGAGAAAATCCCAAAATTGAGGGGAATTAAATATTCTGCCCCCACCCTCCACGAATTTTCGTCATGCCTCAACTTCGCTGATGGTAAATTTGACATCCTATTTGGATCAGATGAAATGATGCTGGGCGCTCTGTCTTTTGGAGCGAAGGGATTTATTGGAAGCACCTACAATTTCGCTGCATCAATCTATCAAGAAGTCATGAAGTCTTTCCACGCTGGTGATCTAGCGAAGGCCAAACAACATCAGGAAGTAGCTGGCAGAATGGTGGATATCATCTACAAGTACAATGGACTACCCACTCAGAAAGTCATGATGAAATTGCTCGCATTCGATTGTGGGCCAGTCAGGCTGCCTCTGATTGAGCCAAGTGAGGATACCATCAAGGAGATCGCAGCAGACCTGGTGAAATTAGATTTGATAAATCAGTTGAACATAAAATGACACCGCAAAGTGCCGTCAGAAAGCACTTACATCCGAAGTAATACGTAGGTCCGTTTCATATTTAGGCAATGATGGTACAGCTTTCTGGAATGTTTATTAAGCGCGGAGGTGTCTCCTCTACCCCATAGCTGCGGAATGACAGCGCGCTCGGCCTGCATTGCACCTACGACAAGCCAGGCACGATCTCCTAGGAGGCTGTTAAATTACTGGCTCGATTTGGCTCGCTAGCTTATTTTGGTTGCAGACGAGCCAAAAAACGCAGACATAGCCGAGCTATATCGAGTATTTTTGGTGAAGTATGCGGGCAAATGAAGCCGCGAACGAATCAGAGTTAGTATTTCAACAGCCTCCTAGCCTGATGTTGGAGGTAGTTTTATTCCCCATTTCCAAAAGTTATTATATATCCTTCTGGGACGATAATATCAAAATCTTTCATTTTATAGTCACGAACTTCCGGAGAATTGACAATTGACACTTCATTGTCTTTGCACCTTTGATAGATTTTGTCAATATCGTAAACAAAAATGTATAGGGCACAATGTCTCTTTGACGGGACATAATCGTCATTTTTTACAGTTAAATGAATACTTACGCCGCCATTTTTCAAGACTGCGTAATTTGTCGGCTCACCCCAAGAAAATGTCAGCTTGAATTCAAGCCTATTGGTATAGAAATCAATAGATCTTTGAATGTCTTTGACAGGGAAAATTGTTGCAGAGTGAGAAAAATTAGTCCTATTTGACATGGGCTATTCGATTCTAATACCTTGATTACAATATTTGTTATGAAGTTCCTTAAAAATTATTTGCACCGACATTAATAAATGGTCGTTTTGATGCCGTTTACTCTTTGTTAGCGATCTTACTCATTGTCAATACCGAAATATAAAATGCACCAGTTTTTTTGTTTCCTCTTGGAATGTAGAGTTTTTTTAGGCTCGGATTGAATTCCAAATCTCCGAAATAGATATTGCTCTCCATTAATTGATTTATAGCCTTATGTCCATCAAAGTAAAATAATCCACTATTTTCAACTGTCGTTAAAAAATACCCGCCTGAACCATCCGATACTATTCCATCAAAATCCTTAATTGGAGACCTTAGTTCATATTGTGTTATTCTCTTACTATCCATACTGATTGTATTTAGATGCAAGCCCGCAACAAGTAGTTGCGAATCATTGGCGATCAAACCATTTGCCCATTTCAGTTTTTCTTCATTCTGCTTCCATATCGTCAACTTTCCGCCAATCAATTTGAAAATAGAGTGGATGAATGAAGCAGAAACATATACATCTCCAGTCTCACTTACGCAAACATCGTTAAGACCGGAATTTGCTATTGGTTCTAAAATCTTTTTGACCACAAATCCAGTTCTCATATTGACTACGACTAAGGAATTAACGTCTGCAACGTATAGTAGAGAATCATGGATTGCCATTCCAGTTGGTCTGTTTAGGCCATCAACCCATTTTAGTTCTTGAAGATTTCCATTTTCTGAAATTTTTGAAATGAACCCGTTTGTTCCTAGGCTATAATCGGTCCCATTCGTTGCATAAAATAACCTACTTGATTCATCATAAATAATGCTTTCTACGTTTCGCAACCCTTCGTTCTTAATCCAATCACTTGATGAAGAGATACTCCAGGCGTTTCCGGAACCATGCTTCTCAAATTCACCACGTTCGCCTCCTCCCATTTGTGTATCACAGCCAAGGCACAGGAGAAGCATTATAATGGTAATAATTTTAATTTTCGCTAACATATCTATACCCCTTACCCATCACATTACCAAATCGCCTCACAAAAACTAACCTTGAATAAACGTTCAAAACTATTGTAAACGACTCTGCAAAAATCCCTTCACCTAGTGAGAGGTGGCTCATTGGATATCGCGAGATGTCTGAAAGTTACCGAATTCTTGAGAGAAAACACCGACATGTCTACTTGCTGTATCAACTTAAATACACGTGGATTCCCAACAAAGAACTGCCAAACAATGCTCATGCATGACATGTGATGTGCAATATGCAAAGACAAATCTGCGGCTATGCGACAAATCAATTTCGCAACAACCCCCAAGCCTCCCCTATCTCATTTTCCCGCACCGTCAAGATCTCACCAAACTGCAGAAAGACGAACTCGCTTTGATGCGGACGCAGAAAGACAAAGTCATCCACCTCAAGCGCAACCGAACTTGGAGCGTTCACCATGGCCTGATTGGTTGACTCACCCATGAGTTGATTGGCCTTGAGGCCTGGAGGATGACAGTAGTCTGCCTTCCAAAAACCGCCATAAATAAAATAGGATTGACAATTTATCACACCCAAATAATTAAGGAGGGGTTTAGCCCACTCAAAAGCTGGCAGGGTCGTTCCCGCAAATTTCTTCAGAACGGGCGTGGCTATAAATGCTGCCGGAATAAATGACTCAAGACTGGGCATATCGAAACTTGTTGGTTTCACCAGGCACGACCCAGCAGAGACATCATTTAACGGAGACGCATCATTCTTGTGCAGTCCCAGCGTTGGGCTTCCAGCGCCATTAAAGGTCAAATCCTCATTCCATAATTTGGGGAATTCGTCTTTGATTAATTCTTTGCATTGGTGATAGAAG
>CAJQNM010000080.1 GCA_905479665.1 uncultured Saprospiraceae bacterium | reverse complement strand
ATTCTTCACAAAATACGATTCATCTGAATATTGCTTAAATTCGCATTGATCATAAAACTCCTCAACTTGCCTCGGTCTTTCATCAAATTCATATCTCTTTCTGAATTCTCTTCCATCCCTTGATTCACTCAACAGATACTTTGTCTTTCCTATTTTATCTAATCGATATACCTTAAACCAATCCTTCTTCGAATCGCCGTCAACAATTTTTAATGGCTCTATAAATAAATCTCCATACCCAACATCCACTAGCCAATTTTCTCGTAATTTTACAATAATCGACATATGATCAAACTCTGGTCCTACGTTTTCATTTTCATTGTATATTCTAGATGACACGACTTTACAATCAAATCCAATACCCTTCAAAAGCGTATAGAATAAATAATTTAATTCGTAACAAAATCCCCCTCTATGATTAACGACTACTTTTTCAAAAATCGATTCTGAACTAAGCTTAATAGGTCTATTCAGATGAATATCTAAATCTTCAAAAGGAATTGACAATACATGACAGCTATGCAACTCAACAAGGGTTTCCACATTGATTCCTATTTCTTTCTTGAATTTTATTCTGTCCAAATATTCTTCTAAATTCATTTGAATTTACTCATTCTACTAATTCGCACCGAGCATATTTACTACCCAAACTCCTTTGAAGAAAGATACAGGTTATTTTGAAAAAGAGCTGTGGTTATCGCAGAGATCGACATATCCATAGACAACTCACTACCTTTAGACAAGTTTAAGGAGATGTCATCCTTAGTTTAAGCGGCCAACTCTATATGGCGATAGGCATTGCTACGTTTGTTGGGAAGCACCTTAATTCAGTCACTAAAATCAAGTAAGATGTTCGAGAGTTTTTCATTCATATTCCTCGTTGCGGCCCTTCTCACGTACGTCAATTATCGCTGGCTGAAATTGCCCTCGACTATTGGACTCATGTTGTTGGCATTGGGCGCGAGTCTCCTGGTGATTTCATCGAAGTCTCTTCTTCCCGACTTCTATGACTTTGTCTGTGGGGTAATTGTAGAGGCTGATTTCAAGACCCTACTCCTTGAAGTGATGCTGAGCCTTCTGCTCTTCGCAGGTTCTATCCACATCGATATCAGTAAGCTTACTAAAGAGCGCTGGAGTATTCTCCTCTTTGCCTCTTTAGGTGTCCTAATATCAACGGCCATTGTGGGTGGACTTTTCTTTTTGGCGGCAGGAATGGTGGGAGTAGATATTCCCTTCATCCATTGCCTACTGTTCGGAGCGCTCATCTCCCCGACTGATCCGGTGGCTGTCATTTCTATTCTTAAAAAGGCCAATGTGGGCGAGTCGCTAGAAATGAAAATTGAGGGAGAATCCCTCTTTAACGATGGTGTCGGAGTCGTTGTCTTCACAGGCATCCTGCTCCTTGCCCGAGGGGGCAGCGAAGAGTCGGGTGCAATGATTGCCAGTGAGATCGGCTATGTCTTCTTAGTCGAGGCCATGGGTGGTCTTCTCTTCGGTCTTGTGCTTGGTTGGCTTGTACTCAAACTGATGAAGTCCGTGGAGGAAAACGCTCACCTTGTGGCACTCCTCTCTATTGCGGCGGTGCTTGGTGGGCATGCCTTAGCCTTGAAAATCGGTACTTCTGGTCCTTTGGCCATGGTTGTGGCGGGTCTCTTCATCGGTAATGGCGTTAATCACAATGTCTTTAGAAAAGAATCTCAAGATCTCATGAATGGCATCTGGTCCGTGCTCGATGAAAGTCTTAATGCCGTGCTCTTTGTCCTGATCGGATTGAGTCTACATCTCCTCATTATGGACAGTCAATTAATTACCCTCGGACTGCTATCGATTCTCATTGTACTCATCGGTCGCACTATCGCTGTCGTGCTCCCAGCTTCACTATTGAAGCATGGCAAGGAAGAATTCTGGCCCAGCACTGGCGTCCTTATATGGGGTGGCCTTCGTGGTGGGATCTCACTCGCATTGGCTATGAGTCTCAGCGATGACCTTCATAGTCGAGAGATCTTTTTTGTGACGTTTGTGGTTGTCATCTTCTCTATCTTGGTTCAAGGCCTGAGTCTTGGCGCGGTAGTAAAGAAGTTGCTCAGCTAGGGTCTCACTTGGCCTTTTACATCCAGGCCAACATGGCCTTTTTAATAGATTTCCAATATACCTGTTTCATAATCCTTGTAAGGTTTCGCAATCGATTGCCTCTTAAAGATTAATACATGAGTCTCCTCCGGAAAGTGCCATCTTCACAAAATGAGACCACTTTGGATGAAATTTACGCTTTTTCGAAATTGGGTGATGCCTAAGTATCAGCCAGTTGAGAAAAATGGAAAGATCGCCAAAAGAGCCATTTTAGATTTGGTGAGTTTCCGGAAGAGACTCATAGATCAGCTATTTGCTTGTGCCCGTATTGCCAAATCTTAACCAAGTTATTTTGGCGGATACCTAGCAGAAATCTCCAACTACAGGTCCTGCTTTACAACTTTTGCTCCCCCTCAAAACCTGCACGGTAACTTCATAGATTGCTGGTGGGATGGGATGAAGCATCATCTGCTACCAGGCAATCATGCATGCATTATTAATTTTCAAGGATTGCATCCTTGTGAGTCAATGGTGACAATGGCTCCAAGATCAAATTGTGATACTGGCAATAATTGTACACTTGGTGCAGACATGGTGACGGTGCTGGCCAACAATATTTGAACATTCTCTGATAATTGGATTTCAGTTTTTGCAGCATAAAGACCCTGAAGCGGACTGTAGTTGCTGCCGATCCAGATCGTATCGGGGCAATTGACATGGGGATTCTCAAAAGCACCTATGTCGACCACTCCATTTTTTCGTGGCAGTTCGTCCAAATCATACATTTCACTGATCGCTGTATTGTCACCCGCATTGATGCCAGGTGAATGATTTTGTAAACGAAAGTTTCCGTTTATTTCGTCGAGAAATAACGGGTGGTCATCCAGGTTGTTTCCGCCATTCACCACGCCACTGGGATAGATAATGGTGCCATTCCCAGGTGTGCCATCATCAAACAGGCAATGACTCAATAGGACCGTTCCTCCAAAAATCTCATCTCCATTATTCCAAAGAATACAATTTATTAGCAACAGATTTGTGGTTCCGCTAACAGAAAGGCTGCTGATCGCACCACCAAATAAACCTGCCGCATTATCACAAAACGTGCAGTTGGTAAAGCTGGGAGAGCTGATCCCACCATCGCTATAATTGGAAATAACTCCACCGTTTAAAGCAGCAGTGCTCTCATTAAAGACACAACTATTAAATACTGGAGAGCTGACCCCCACTTCTCTAGATTTATTGAATATACATCCTCCATTACCGTTGAGTGCCCGATTATCAAAAAAAGAGCAATTTGTAATTAGTGCAGAGCAGATACCTGAATCACCGCTATCGTTTGAAATGGCTCCCCCATCATCACCGGCCCTATTAGAAATGAAGTGACTATGACTGATCGCTGGTGAGCTCACTCCAAAAATGTGGCCGTAGTTATAGATGGCCCCTCCTTCTCGCTCCGACGAATTATCTTCAAATCTGCAATGAGAGATGATCGGTGAACTCATTCCGGCATCACCTCCATAATTATAGATACCACCACCGTTCAGCGCAAAATTATTTAGAAATGTGCAATGGAATACCGAAGGACTGGCAGTTGCATTAGATCCCATATTTAAGACCCCACCACCCCATCCATTGATCGGTGAGTCGTTTGCATTCCCGGATAAGATCGTAAACCCATCGAGCATGCACTCGCTAGTGATGTCGCCATTGGCTGTCCTGCCATCGATGAATACCACATGGTAGCAATTATCGATACTGTCGCCATCGATTCCAACATCCCCGCTGAGCAAGGTAGGATATAGCTCAACATCCCGTGCAGCCATGGTATCAGAAGCTGAGAATCCACCAAAGATCTTGATGTTTCTACTGATGTAAAATGTCCGCTCTCTTGGATCTGATCCCCCTGAGGCATCCCCATCAAATTCTTTGGTAGGAAGGTAAGTCCCTTCCGCCACCCAGATGGTATCTCCCGTAGCCGCTGAGTCAATGGCCTCCTGCAAATCTTGAACGGCATCGTGCCAAGAAGTTCCACCATTATTTGATCCACTGGGAGATACATAGTATCGCGACTGGCCAAAGCTCGATTGAGAAATGGAGCATAGGAGGATCAATAAATATAGATTTAGTAAAAATCGATTCATACCTGTCCGTTTGAACTCTTTATTCGCTAAATAATTTTGCCTCTTTTAGGATTTGATCATACTTGTCTTCTCTATAAAAAGCCACCCTTAAACCTATTTTTCATTTGGCAATTCTTTTATCTTGAATATTAATTTCACCCTTTACCATGGAAAATCCGCCCCAATGATATCAAGAATGTTCAGTTGCATTTCTCATGTCATGACTTATCTTGACATCACTCAGATCAATTAACTCCTTCCATCTTCTCCATGCGAACTACCAGAGATTGCATTACCCGCTGCATTTCCTAATCGTCACGTTTCAAAGCCTCAATCTCTTCCCTCAAGGCATCCACCTGTTCCTTCAGAGCCTGAATGGCCAAAAGTGCCACGCCATCCGCATCAATTGTCGAAATTGTTTTTGAACCCATACCCAGATTAAAAGCAGTATGGAAGGCTTCTGCCGTTGCACCCACATGGCGAACCTCCGGATCGTGCTTGTACGACCATTCTTGTATATCGAGCTCAGCTATTTTGTCCAATACCTCCATCCGGCTGACCGGGACAAAATTTTCCTTCAATGTTATGCTAGAGGGATTGGTCAATCCAGCTGTCACTTCAAAAGTGCCATTGATTTTGACAAAGTCATTATCAAATTCTCCATAAATTAAGGGCTCGTCACTGCGTTGTACATCGATATAGAGCCGCTTGCTCACATTAGAGGTGGGGCCGGAGAAAGCACCAATGCAGATAACGGAGTCTCCTGTTGTTAGGTTGGATCCAGCCGAAAATCCAAACAAGGAGTTATTTCTACCATCTATGTTGCTAAGCCCAGCATCACGACCAAAAAAGCAGTTGAAAAAACCAGTCGTGTTTGAACGTCCAGCTCTTCGTCCAAAAAAAGAGTTGGAACCACCTGAGGTATTATTATCTCCAGATTCTTGTCCAAAGAACGAGTTGAAAGTGCCAGATGTATTGGCGCTTCCGGTGCTATAGCCAAAAAAGGAGTTAGAGGAACCCTGTATGTTGCTAAACCCAGCACCTCGTCCAAAAAAGGAATTCCAAAATCCAATCGTGTTATTTGATCCAGCACCCTCACCAAAAAACGAGTTATTGTCACCAGAGGTATTGCTATCACCGGCATTTAGTCCAAAAAAGGAGTTGTTATCTCCAGTGAGGTTGCTGAATCCAGCCCTATGGCCGAAAAAGGAATTGGAGTGACCAGTTGTGTTGTCATTTCCGGCGGATACTCCATAAAAGCAATTGGAGTGACCAGTTGTGTTTCCATTTCCAGCGGCAACTCCAAAAAAGCAGTTGAAATCACCAGTTGTGTTATTTTGTCCAGCTTCCGCTCCAAAAAAAGAGTTAGAGATGCCTGATGGAGTGTTGCTGGATCCGGCCAGCATTCCAAAAAAGGAGTTGAAACCAGAGCAATCATAAGTGCACTGCGCGTATGACTTGGTCAGTGGCAGCAGCATTACAGCTGCGATACATACCGCGACAAATCGATGAATCAGGGGCATGTATTTGCCTGGATATTTTATTTTCTGTGTATTTCGTAGATGTTTCATTCTATTGTAATTAGGATTTATTTATTATTTGTGATGATTTGTAATTAATCATAATAATTGCAAATTTTGTGTGCTCTTGGTCTCGTCTCATTTTCTACTTGTACCACCAGTATTATATACTGAAACTGGACATCGCAAGAGTGGATGCTAAGTACAGCTCAGAATACCCGTTTGGAATGCGCGATAAATCATCCCCGCCGTATTCCGGGCCCTGAGTTTTCTTTTCAGACTTCGGCGATGACTTATTACCTATGAGGACTTACTACTAATTGCAAGGCGTAGTCCTCTAGAAATTCATCCTCATCGAGGGCAGTACAACTGAGGCCGATGAGGCCCAGTATACCCAAGACCAAAAGATGGTGCATCGGAAATGAATAGAAAACGAATTGCTTGATTAATAGGCCGACCGTAATTCTTTGATTCTGGTTTATGATTTTTTGGTTTCGCATAGCTTTTTGGAATTTTATAGTCTGGCTAAATCTAACCTGTAACTATCATTGGGTGATAGCCTAGATGTGCGAACAAATGGTACAATTGAACCAATCATTTGGAATATTTGTTTCATTTGTTTGAAATAATGAAGACTTAATCTACAGTATGTCAGCGCATTATGCGTTCCAAAGGCTAGTAAAACATCACATAAGAAAAGTTGAGAAATTCCAATTTGATTTTGTCCTCAGACGAAGAGTAAGAACATGAACGAGTGTTCCGACAGGCAAGGGTCCTGTGGCCACTTCAGCGACAGAACCGCTGGCGGACGCAGGGCTCCGAATCCTCGAGGGCTCAAGAATCGCGGTACAACGACCGAACCATCATCGACAAAGGTAAGCTGAAGATAAGGGTTTCTAGGGCCCCTTTAGCGCCGCAGGCGGCCAGCGCCCAGCCAGCGTCGGCATAGGCAGGCTTGCCCTGCCTGCGGTAGGCAGCCGTATGCGTGCAGAGCGAGGGCGGGCATGCCAACTACTTGAATCCCTATTTGCTAGCCACTGACATCCTTCCGAATATTATATCGAATATCTGTCACTCTTAGTTTTAACCAAGTCCAATTGCCACTATCCAATTTCCAATCAGCTTTCAATTCAACTGGTATTCTTATTCCATTACGAAGTTCAGTTTTGGTTGCGGTCACAGTCCATTCTGTCGATTTTAAATCTTGAACATCTTTAAAACGCATTGCTACGAATTTCACGAAATTTCCTTCTTCATCAAATTGGAACACGCCAGAACCTCTAGTTCCATTAAACTCCATAGTTGCTTTTGCAGAAGTACCATCTATTTGCTCCCAAACAATATATGGGCTTAACGCAGCCGAAGGGAACCAAACTATTTCAGCCAAATATCTTTGCAATGTAGCCTGATCTACTTTTTCATCATTTCTTGCATCTGCAATTGACAAAAGTGAGAACATCTTGATTGTCATTTCTCCTTGTCCATTTTCAAATTTGTCTCTACCAACCACATCCAACAAAGGAGTCATTTTTAAGTCTACGGACCAATTAAATGCAGGTGGTTCGATTGTAAAATATTGCCTAGCTTTTCCACTACTCCATTCTTTCTGCTCAGGCTTCATCAACATTTGCAAATCTTGCTCTAAGTAAATAGTATGAATTGGCTCTCTTCCAATTACTCCGCTATTCAACAACCATTTTTGGACTATAGCTGGCAAGCCTGAAATCATTTGCTCCGAAAGAACACTATTGTTCGATGTGTCTGCATTTCTAAGCAGTATAGTTGCCTCCTCATAAATGCTCTTCTCAAAATCCAACGTTGAATACGCAATTACTGCCGAAGCGAGAATGATCAAATTTAAGATTGTCCCGAATTTTGCATCACTCCAATAGTTAATAATCAAAATTTGGGAAAGAACCACTCCCACAACCCCGATAATCCACCAGTAGTTAGATTGTTCAATTAGAAGAACTGTGGTCATTGCAAACAAAACAAAGATCAGCAACCATATTATTCCGACTGTCTTGGAAATCGGCTGTGTAATCGCATGAAATTCAGATATGCCAAATGCTTTAAAAAATCCGAATAAATGGATAATTCCGTGTATTCCAATCAATATGATTAAAGCTATTCGCATTGTTTTTTCTTCTTGTGGTTATCTGCCCACCTGCAGATCCATCAAGATCGTAAACCGCCCGTGCAATCCAGAAAGCAGTTCCCCTCCTATCCACTACTTCATTTCGGCAGACTGCCCGAGGAAAACTCAATGGCATCTTTACCACCGGAAACCTCGAAGTATCCCACAGTGGGTGCCTTCTTTTCGCCCATGGTCACAATACCACGCATATCCACTTGCAAATTATAGATTCTTATTTTTCCCTCTTCCTTTTCTACGGTATAAAACCCCTTGGCAAACCAACGCATTTTCTCGGCAACTTCTTCGTCGATCTGATCTAAGTACGCTTCATGGATGGGAAAGACATCCAGGGAGCCATAGGCATTGGAAAGACAATCATACTCTACCATATATATACTATCCTGCCCTTTTGCCACGCCATACCAATGCACATTCGCGATGCCGACAGGCATGGTCAACAATGCGCTGTATGCTATCTTCTCCTGCATAAGTTTCTCGGCGACCTTCCCAATGACCGCTTCCTTATTGACTAGGGTAAAAGCCAAATACAATGTACTGATCACCAAACCAAAGCAATTTCCTTTTGATCTGCGCGGATTCAAATGGTCCACCCTGAGACTCCAGATCAGACCAATGACCAAAGGTATTGTGTATAGCGGGTCAACTACATTGATGCTGTCAAGACCTACCCGGCTGTTGCTAAAAGGCAAGAACAACTGCGTGCCATAGGCGGTAAATGCATCCAACAGCATGTGCGTAAAAAGACACAACCAAGCAAACATAAACAGTCGCCCCCACTTGATGCTTTGTGACCATCTTACTTTTTGGAGTAAAAGGGAAATTAGACCTGCACCCAATATGCTGAAGACGATGGAGTGACTAAACCCCCGATGAATGCTTAGCATCTCAAACTTATCGTAGAACAAGTACAAAATGACATCAAGGTCCGGAATGGTAGCAACCACCGCCCCAATCACTGCACCTTTTTCACCGATCCTTCTCCCTAAAATGGCCTCTCCAATCGCTGCTCCTAGAGCTGCCTGCGTAAGACTATCCATTACTTCATTTCACCCAAATGCATAATCGCCGGAGGGGTCGTGCATGAATACCCGTACCCCATCAGCAGCACGCTTCATCCATTTGAATAGGAGGACAAGGCACCGTCCCATAGCTGCAATAGACACAACAATCATTTCCGGTAGGCCTCAATATCTTTTTACAAGCGACGCATTCGTAAAAATACTGGCACGCATTCGTAGGCATGGTCTCTTCCTGTTGATGCCCACAAGCCGGACACCTAATGGTCGATTGCAAAATGGCCACTTGGTTCACAGACCTGTCCTTGCTCGCTTTGTATTGGTACAACCCTATGCCCAACAAACCTACGCCAACGACCATAAAGGCTCCGCTATACTTTTCCAGTCCATCACTCAGCGCCAAGAGCGTACTGCCACCTCCGATGGCGATAATCAGTGCGGGCAACCAGCAGCAACTTGTGGCCACAATGAATGCGACCGAACCTCCTATGATTGACTTTTTGTAATTCATGATATTTTGTCGAATGTACAGCTCAAATGGAATAAATTCTCTTCCGATCCTGAACCAAACACGCCTCACTCCACGATTTCGTAGTCAATGCTTAGCTTTCGTAGAGCCCTGAATGCCGAACTTGAGTTCTTATCTTTCATCTCAATATCTACAGGATCTCCCTCTAAGAGAATATCTGTCAGTTCTCTTGACAACGCGTCATCTATGCCAGATGAAATCTCTGCGATGCATTTAGCTATCGCTCTTCTATCTGGTCTATCGACATCGCAGGACAATAAGTTTAGTTTCATCATTTATTTTATCTGGTAAGATAGTCAATTGAAAAGTAGGTATTTGGCATTCTATTTACCACCTGATCTCTCAGGAGCTTTGCAGCAGGCATCCAATTTTTTGTATGCCTCGGGCTTGGCTTTTAGGTCATCGGCATCAAACCCGGCGTCTGTAACTGATTCCCGGATGCTAGTCGCATCGGTTTTGTCGGTGTTGAATTTGACGGTAATAATGTCCTGATCGGCATCTATGTTTACACTTTTGATGCCCTTGTTGATCCTGACGGCTTTTTGTATCCGTGGTGCACAACTGCCACAGCGCAGACAGTGATCGCAGCTAATATGGTTTTAATTTCAACCGTCGCAATCGAGGACGACTGACCATAGAGAGAGTTACTTAGAAAACTCAGAAAAAGAATTGCAATAAAATGTTTCATGATGAAAATTTAATTTGTGATTTAATTTATTTTTTCTCCAGACGCCAGCGAACGCCGGCATATAGATTGCAACCAAAAACGGGTGCCCAGATCATGGAGGCGTCAAAGTAGTCACTGAATGGATTCTCTGCATCAGTAATGGTCTCATCTTGACGGAATCCAAATAGATTCTCCGCACCGATATACACATCAAAAACTTTATTCCATGTTTTGGAAATTTGGGCATTTGACAGTGTATACTGTGTCGATTGTGCTGCCATCTGCTTGTCGATAGGATTGGTTGAGGTGTTGGGCAATCTCATCGAGCCAATCTAGTTTAGGGTATAATTCAGGGCCCATCCAGCATCATCTTCGTACCGCACATTGGCAAATGCTCGGTGCCTAGGCGTGTATGGTTGTTGCAGACGACCTCCTTGATAGTCTACCTGCACATCGCTAAAGCGATAAGCCATGCGTACTTCCACCCGATCATGAAGCTGCGATGATAAAGTCAACTGTATGTTGTCAGCGTACGACTTACCGGCAAGGTTGTAGAAAATAACTGCTGGTGGAGTTGCGTCGTAATCCACGACCACCTGATTTTGAAAACTGGTTCGATACGCATCGAT
This sequence comes from uncultured Saprospiraceae bacterium, assembly GCA_905479665.1. Lineage (GTDB taxonomy): Bacteria > Bacteroidota > Bacteroidia > Chitinophagales > Saprospiraceae > CAJQNM01. Next base: position 5,236 of record CAJQNM010000080.1, on the reverse strand, counting down.
AAGGCGCATATCCTTCCCTGCCAGGCCGGATATTGATCACTTGCTTATGACCAATTCTTCCGGTCACTCCGTAGGTCAGCTCCACTGTCGAACCCGCAGCACTTGGTATGCCGACCAGAGTATTATCACTCCTATCTATGCCTACTTCCTCATCATACTGACCGGCCTCCACTATGATCACAGCCCCTGATTGGGCAGCATCTACTGCCTCCTGAATGGAGCCACCGTTCGGGACCAAAATGCTGTGATCATTCCAGAGCTTTGCAAACATAATCTCTAACGATTCCGATCCAAGTGCATCTCCGGCACCTTGATCCGGTAAAGGAAAAAGGCAGGTTGCCAAAGGTGAAATTCCGTATTTTCCCAATCACTCAAAAAAAATTAAGCTATGATCTGGTCAAGAAGAATTCTGGTACTATCCCTTTGTTGTTTGAGCTCCTGGCTATATGCCCAACCTGAGGGCAAACCTGTGGTCGTCGGGCACTCCTTCAGTATGACGTCGGAAATCCTCGGTGAAGAACGTCCTTACTTGATTCATCTGCCTGACAGTTACGACGAATCCACCAATCCGGTGGCGGTCATGTATCTGTTGGATGGGGGAGGTCATTTCCTGCATACTGCAGGCATAGTTTCCTACCTCTCGAAGGTGGGGCGCATTCCGCCTATCATGATAGTAGCTATTCCGAATACTACTGACCGTACTCGTGACCTGACACCTACCATCGAAAAAGATGAAGAGGCAAAGAAAAATTTCCCCACAGCAGGGGGCGCGGATAAGATGCTGGCATTCATAACCGACGAATTGATTCCCCATATTGATACATCATATCGCACCAATGCTTATCGCATCCTCGTAGGTCATTCCTTTGGAGGCATATTTGCCGTCAATGCCTGGTTGAAGGAACCGACTACCTTCGATGCTTATATTTCCATCAGCCCCAGCATGTGGTGGGATAAGCAAAATCTGGTCGATAAAGCGGAAGCTTTTCTTGATTCCAAGCCGCCATTAGAGGGTTACTTCTACATGACTATGGGCAATGAAGGAAAGGAAATGCTGGGCGGAGCGATGAAGTTAGCTGCCTTGCTGGAAGAGAAAGCCTCTGATTCTTTGGAATGGGACTTCAAGGTGATGAAAGAGGAGGACCATGGTTCTGTGCCGCATCGCAGTACGTATTATGGCCTGGAAGCGATTTTTAAGGATTGGTTTAAAGTAGATGTAGGGGACTTATTTCTTTCAGGAGGGATGGAAGCAGTCAACCAGCATTTCACAAAGGTCTCTCGTAAGCTGGGCTATGAGATTAAACCTAGCGAATCGGAGATCAATCAGATAGGCTACCGTTTCATGGCAGACCAGCGCTTTGATAAAGCATTGGAAGTCTTCCAAGCCAATGTGAAAAGGTACCCTTCGTCGTTTAATGTTTACGATAGTATGGCCGAGGCGTTCATGAAGATGGAGGACAACGAGTCTGCCATCAAGCATTACAAGAAATCGCTTGAAATCCACCCAGGCAATGACAATGCCGTGAAAATGCTCAAAGAAATGGACGTGGAGTATGACCCTATGAGCATGACGGTAGATGTGGCTGAGCATAAGCTCAAAAAATATGAGGGCAGGTATGAGGCCCCTTTGGGAGTGGTGGCAATACAAGTAGCAGGGGGAAAACTAACCTTGGAGATGCTGCCTATGGTAGAAAAAGAAGAGTTGTTCGCTTTTGGGAACGATCAATTTTTACTCAAGTCTCAAAATGTCTCTATTCGGTTTGAGCGCAGCGAGAAAAAAGAAGTGGTCGGCTTTGAGGCACAAATGGGAATCGGACAATTGCTCCAGGCCAAAAAAGTGGAGTAGTAAGATTAGATTACTTAAGGTCTTCGGTTAGTTAGCCATCGCAATTGGGCTTAAGGAGCCATCTTCTTCTTTATCGCCTTAGCAATTGGATTAGGGATTTTATCAAGTGAACTGAGTAAATAGGGCAATGCTTTTAGTTTAAACCCTTCGTATTCGCTTGGCACAATTGCATCGATCAAGTGTGGACCCGGATTCTGGAAAGCATTGTCAAGCGCTGCATTAAATTCTTCGGCAGTTCTAGCTCGTTCAGCAGGCATACCCATTCCTTTTGCTATTGAAACAAAATCAATTTCAGGTTTTGAAATATCCAACTGAGCCCTGGCTTTTGGACCTGCCTTCTTGGCACCCACTCTTTCTAATTCGATGTTAAGCACAGCATAAGATCCGTTGTTAAAAATAACGGTGGTCACATCCAACTGTTCGGCAACGATGGTCCAAAGGGATTGTATGGTGTACATGGAAGAACCGTCTCCTATTAAAGCCAGCACCGGACGGTTTTTACCTGCTACTGCGGCACCGATAGCCACAGGCAAGCCTTGGCCGATGGCTCCACCAGTCAGTGTAAGAAGGTCATGTTTGGGTGAACCCCTCGTGCAACTTGGCAACTTAAGACCAGAAGTTTGAGCCTCATCGGAGATGATGGCATTTTCCGGTAGGAGAGCACCAACCGATTGCGCTATCTTCTCAGCATTAAGTTTTCCAGAGGGGAGATTAGGGCGCTTGGCTTTTTGAAGTTTCGGGGTCGAATGTTTCGCACCGACGGCCTCAACCAGAGCTTCCATACTTTTCAACGCGTCCTGGTTTGGCTCAATAAGACTATGCAATTTGCATCCATCTGGGACGAGGTAACTTTTCTTTCTTGGGTAAGCGAAAAACGATACTGGCGCTTTGGCATCGATGAGAATTAAATGGTCGAATTCATTTAATTGCACGGAAGCCATTTCTGCCAAATAAGCCAGCCGTTCGACGTTTGGCAGCCCGGCTCCACGCTGTAAACGTGTTGGGAACACCTCGGCGAGAAGTTTTGCACCCGTTTTCTCAGCAATCTTAGATGCTGCCATCAAACCATCTTCCAGTAGTACCCTTCTGCCCAACAGGAGGGCCGTTTTCTTGCCTGATTTTTTTAAGACGTCCGCTATATTATCTACAACGGCCTCCGAAGCGATTTCCGGAATCGGTTGAGAGAAATCAGTTCCCGCGGTACCACCTTCACCCCACGATACATCCGCAGGTAGAATGAGAGTTGATATTTGGGATGGAGTACCTTGAGCCACCTTTATAGCTTCGGCCGCATCAGAGCCAATTCTATACGTTTCCTGCGTAGTACGCACCCATTTTGAAACATTACGCGCTACCGTTTCGATATCAGACTGGAGTTGCGAATCGTATTGTGTATGGTAGGTTGCATGATCCCCAACAATATTGACGATAGGCACAATTGCTTTCCGTGCATTATGAAGATTGGCGAGGCCATTCCCAAGTCCACATCCCAAATGCAACATGGTTGCTGCAGGCCTTTCCGCAATCCTAGCATATCCATCTGCTGCTCCAGTTGCCACTCCTTCAAAAAGTGTTAGAACGGCTCGCATGTTCGAATCATCAAGCGCTGCAACAAAATGCATTTCTGATGTGCCCGGATTTGTAAAGCAGGTATCTATACCTGCATTGGTTAGTGTATCGATTAAGGCCTTGGCGCCAGTACAATTTTTCTTGCGCATAGTTTCTTTGCTATCCACTTTTCACTTTTAAATCGCTACTAAAGGTGGCTCTTGGCCCCATTTAGTAGGTATGCCTAGATCTAATTTCCTGAAATGAAAGTAGATAAGTAATCTAAAGTTATTCGGATTTCGGAAACCTCTAGCTGTCATTTTAATTTCTTGGATCTTCAGATTTACATTCTCAGCGCATGCGTTTGTTGCTAGTTCCTTAAAATAGATCTTAGGATACATTTATCTATCTTTTTCAGGTGCTGATACTTCATCTATAAAAATCAGTCCATCAAAATTTTTAGCCAAAGTCATATAATTAGAATTACTTAAGTCAATGAATGTGTCATTTATGATTATATCATTAAATAGCCAATTTGAGTTCCTATTCCGTTTGTCAGGAATGTCCAAAAAGCTCACCCTATACTTCAGTTGGTTAATGATGTGCTTAATGTCCAAACCAACATTTGAAACTGGTTTTAAGTTTTCTTCTACTCCACGATTATTAGAGAAACTTCCTTTGCCAGCAAATACTCCGATAGAGTACATTTCAGAATCATATTCTCTTTTGAGAAACTCTCCCATAACCTCTTCCTTTTCGTTGTGCTTTGATATATGAAAATTATGTGCAATCACAATTACTTTTTGGTTTTTGTAAATTGTCTTCAAAAGCCAATCAATATTTGAGTACATCATAAAATCTCTTGCTTCCCATCTTTTATTCCAATCTTTATCTGCAACAAAATTCAAAAAATACTCCAAATACTTTATCCGATTCTCAATAGTTCTTATTACAAAATAGGATGTATTATTTAAATATTGACTGTCTGATTTTTCAATGAATGAAAGTTGAAGTTCATAATCTCTTACTAGCTCTTTAGTAGAAACTTTTATAGAATCAAAAACTGCTTTTCTGTTAGTTAATTTTCCTTTTTCATCTGAAAACCGCTCTTCTATATTAGAAAACTGGTTGGTATCAAGATTTAGCCTTATTAATTCAGTTTCCAATAGATTTTTAAAAGAACTACCTGTTCGCTGTACATCGAAGCCGCTAATTGAAATATTGTTGGATTTAATATAATTCATAAGTTCGACAAACTCATCCGTTCTCCAGCCACTGAAAAAACCGTATGTCATTTCTACAGAAGTTAGCATTTCTTTTTGTAAATCAATCGAAACGAGTTCTCCTATTCCAGATTCAAAAAGAATAACATTAAAGCCCAATGCTTCGTGAAGCGATTTTATCAAATCATTTCTTGATACAAATATTTCCTTTGAGCCGTGGTTTAATTCACCAAGAAGAACTATTCTTTTGTTTTTAACTTGTTTAAGTACAGGTTTCCAATTGCCATTACTGTGGTTTACATCTACCTCAATTGATTTGCTTTTTTTATTCAGATAATTTGAATTTGGTAGATCTAGGTTTTGAGCATCGGCCAAGAATATGTTTAGAGTTAGTCCAACTAAGATAATTTTATTCTTCATCTAATCTAATTTACATATAATTAATTGTTTAGATTATTACAGCTCAAATTGTTGCCAACACAAAGGAATGTCTACGTCCCAAAAGCCCAAGGATTTCAATCAACAACGTCTCTGACGTAGACATTTTAGCCTGCCTGTTCGGTATACAGGTTGAACGAATCCTCCCTAAGGGAAACGCAGAGTCTCGTCTAAGCCCATA
>CAJQNM010000079.1 GCA_905479665.1 uncultured Saprospiraceae bacterium | reverse complement strand
CGTCATAGGAGTAGATTTCGGAACCGACTCCGTCCGAGCCATGGTGATCAACACGGCCACGGGAGCATCCTTAGGCCATGCTGTCGCATACTATCCACGATGGAAGGAAGGCAAATACTGCGACCCTGCGGCAAATCAGTTTCGCCAGCACCCTTTGGATTATCTTGAATCGCTCGAGAAGTGTGTTACTGGCGCACTGGAGGGAAGTCCGGCTGGGACTGCAGACCTAGTCCGCGGCATTGCCATCGATACCACCGGATCTACACCTGTTGCCGTCGACCAAAGCGGCACACCCCTCGCCCTAGACGATGCATTTGCTGAGAATCCTCATGCCATGTTCATCCTTTGGAAAGACCATACTGGGATTAAAGAGGCAAAAGAAATAAATGAGCATAGTAGAAAAGCAGAAGTAGACTATACGAAATATGCAGGTGGAATATACTCCTCCGAGTGGTTTTGGTCAAAAATACTGCACACACTGAGAGTTGATTCCGAGGTGAGAAGCGCGGCTTTTTCGTGGGTCGAGCACTGCGATTGGATCCCATTCCTCCTGACCGGAGGCTCCGATGTGAGTACCATGAAACGAAGCCGTTGTGCAGCCGGACATAAAGCACTCTGGCACGAGGAGTTTGCAGGGCTCCCGCCCAATGAATTTTTGGTCGGTATTGATCCTCTGCTAGATGGTGTTCGCGATCAGTTATATCGGGACACCCATACTTCTGATCAGTCGGCTGGTCATCTTTCTCCCGAATGGGCAACACGACTCGGCCTACCAGAACATGTGACGGTCGCCGTTGGAGCTTTCGATGCTCATATGGGGGCTGTAGGAGGAGAAATTGAACCCTACTATCTCAGCAAAGTGATGGGCACCTCAACTTGCGACATTCTGGTTGCCCCCACCACAGAACTTGCGGGCAAACTTGTGCGAGGTATTTGTGGGCAAGTGAATGGCTCCGTCATTCCGGGCCTCGTGGGCTTGGAGGCGGGACAGTCTGCCTTTGGTGATGTCTATGCCTGGTTTGGCAAACTATTGCAGTGGAGCCTGGTCGAACTCTTGGGTGAGACCAACCTGCTTGATGAAGATCTTAAGCAGCAAATTATCGCCGAAAGCATGGATAAGATGATCCCTGTACTCACGGAGCAAGCGCTGCATATCGACCCCATTGAAAGCGGTGTAATGGCCCTCGACTGGCTGAATGGTCGACGCACACCGGATGCCAATCAAAATCTCAAAGGGGCGATTTTTGGTCTCAATTTAGGTAGTGATGCCCCAAAAATATTTCGAGCGCTTGTCGAATCGACCTGCTATGGGGCTCGCCAGATAGTAGAAAGATTTGAAGATGAGGGTATACCGATCAAAGGCATTATTGGCCTTGGTGGTGTTTCCAAAAAGTCACCTTTTGTAATGCAAATCATGGCAGACGTGCTCAACAGGCCGATAAAGATTGTGCAATCTGATCAAACTTGTGCCTTGGGAGCGGCGATGTTTGCAGCCACTGCGGCTGGCATCTATGCAAAAGTCGAAGATGCCATGCAAGCGATGGGCTCCGGATTTGATGCCATCTACGAGCCACGACCAGATCAAGCTGCGCAATATGAAAAACTATACCAAATGTACTGCCGCCGAGGAAAGTTAGTCGAAAGTGATACACATGAATACTAAATACGATGATATCAGAAATCAGGCCTATCGTGCGAATATGCAATTGCCTGAACTTGGTCTGGTGCTTTTTACGTTTGGCAATGCCAGTGCAGCAGATCGGTCTTTAGGCGCATTTGCCATCAAGCCGAGCGGTGTACCCTACCGAGAACTCACAGCACAGCAAATGGTCATCGTCAATTTTGAAGGCGAGGTTTTGGAGGGAGATCTAAGGCCCTCTTCAGACACCTTAACGCATGCCGTCCTGTACCGTCACTGGCCTGAACTTGGTGGCATTGTGCACACTCATTCTACCTATGGTACTGCTTGGTCTCAGGCTCTTCAAGACATACCGATCATGGGTACAACCCATGCAGATCATCTCACCACAGACATACCATGTGCTGCGCCGATGGCCGATGAAAAAATCAAGGGCGATTACGAGCTAGAGACCGGGCATCAAATTATTGAGGAATTTGCTCGACGCAATCTTTCACCGGGCGAAGTGGAAATGATCTTGGTGGGCAATCATGCTCCGTTCACCTGGGGGAAAAGCGCAGAAAAAGCAGTGTACAACAGCGCTGTTTTAGAAGAGTGTGCACGGATGGCTTATCTAGCGAGAGTCATCAACCCAGATGCTGGACGGATGAAAGACAGTCTGATTCAAAAGCACTTTGAGCGCAAACATGGCCCCAACAGTTACTACGGACAAACTTCATGAGTTTTAAATACCTCAATTACGAAGTATGGATGGCTACTGGCAGCCAGCATTTATATGGGCCAGCTGTCTTGCAGCAAGTGCAGGCTAACTCGCAAGAAATTGCAGCAACCCTGACGGTAGCCAGTGCCATGCCGCTGACCATTGTTTACAAAAAGACATTAACCACCGAGCAGGAAATATTTCAGCTTATCCAGGAGGCCAATTGTGCAGATCGATGTGTGGGGCTGCTGGTATGGATGCACACCTTTTCGCCAGCAAAAATGTGGATCAAGGGTTTGCGAATTTTGCAAAAGCCCCTACTCCATTTTCATACTCAATTTAATTCGCACATACCCTGGGCAGACATAAATATGGATTACATGAACCTAAACCAATCGGCCCACGGGGGTCGAGAGTTTGGATTCATTTGTAGCCGGATGGGAATCAAGCGCAAAGTGGTTGTAGGCCATTGGAAAGATGAGCAGGTACAATTGAAAATTGGCAGGTGGTGCCGTGTTGCTTGTGCATGGCAAGATAGTCAGGAGATGAAAGTAGCTCGCTTTGGAGACAACATGCGAGAGGTGGCGGTGACCGAAGGAAATAAAGTCTCGGCACAAATTCAGTTTGGCTACTCAGTCAATGGATTCGGGATGGGCGATTTGGTCGAAAATGTGGAAGCGGTCTCAGACACCGAAGTGACAGACTTGATCCAGGTCTACGAGTCTGCGTATATCCTTGCAGAAAGCCTTCTGTCAAATGGCAAAAACCGTGGTGCTCTGCATGAAGCTGCACGAATAGAAATTGCCCTTCGTCATTTTCTGACCAATCGAAGATGTACGGCTTTTACTGACACTTTCGAAAACCTACACGGACTCTCTCAACTACCTGGACTGGCGGTGCAAAGATTGATGGCAGATGGCTACGGCTTTGGTGCGGAGGGTGACTGGAAGACGGCTGCTCTGGTACGCACGATGAAGGTGATGGCCGATGGGCTGCCTGGAGGCAATTCATTTATGGAAGATTATACCTATCATTTTGACGATCAGGGAGGCTCTGTACTGGGTGCTCATATGCTCGAGATTTGTCCTTCGATTGCTGCTCACCAGCCCAGCTGCGAAATCCATCCCCTAGGTATCGGAGGCAAGGCAGATCCGGTTCGGCTCGTTTTTACCGGACGAACTGGCCCCGCACTCAATGCTTCACTCATCGATCTTGGCGACCGCTTTAAGCTACTCTTAAATCCGGTCGATGCGATTCAACCCCCGGCCCAAATGCCGAATCTTCCGGTAGCAAGGGTCATGTGGCGTCCTCGACCTACCTTGGAGATTGCTGCAGAAGAATGGATCAAAAATGGAGGTGCGCATCACACGTGTTACAGCGAAAATTTATCTGTGGAGATGATGCAGGATTTTGCGGATATGGCGGGAGTAGAGTGTGTTGTGATTGGGCGAAAAGAAGACGCCAGATACTAGACGCCAGATTTTAGACCTTAGTCAATCTATGCTTCTTTGAACATATCTCCAACTGTTATAACTTCAGTAATTCTCTTTTTCCCACCCCGACCGCAGCGGAGCGAGCGGAGGGGTCTATTGGCTTGTGACCCGGTGCATTCAAGCAAATTCCATGTGAATTATGAAGCTAAGAT
>CAJQNM010000078.1 GCA_905479665.1 uncultured Saprospiraceae bacterium | reverse complement strand
TCGAGAGGATCATCCAGCCCGAGATTGGGTTATTTACCAACATTGGTTCTGCCCATCAATCAGGATTTACGTCCCGTGACCAAAAGATTGCTGAAAAAGCCAAGCTGTTTGAGCGGTGCGAAAGGGTGATCTGTGGTCGCGACGCAGAAGGGCTTTACGCAAGTCTTGTCCGACAGGGACTCCCACTTCGGTCGTGGTCGACAAAAAACTCGGCAGCGGATTTGATGATTGAGGAGGTCATGAAAGGCGATGAGAGCACATCGCTTTCCTATCGTTATGCAGAGAGATCTGGTACCATCACGATCCCTTTTCAAGATGCTTCCTCGATCGAAAATGCGCTGCATTGCCTTTGCCTGATTCTGCATTTGGATTTGGCTACACCCGAGGTCATTACAAGGTTTTCGACACTGCGGCGCATTGAGATGCGATTGCAGACCATTGAGGGGTTGGATAATTGCATCATCATCGATGATGGTTACAATGCCGATCTGGAATCGCTCCGGGTCGCCATGTCCTTGGCCAGTCGCTATCCGCTCCTGTCAAAAACCTTGATTATCTCCGATTTCGAGCAAATCTCCAGTGTCAGTAACCTTCATGTGGAAGTCGCACAGCTGGCAAGTGCGCATAATTTTAGCCGGATCATTGGTATCGGTCGAGAGAATATGACCCTGCAGGAATTTCTCCCTGCTTCCATACGGGGCCACTACTATCCCGATACAGTGACCTTTCTTGAAGAGCTGTCATCCTTTGGTTTTAGAGATGAGTTTATCCTACTAAAAGGGGCTCGTTCTTTTGGCTTCGAGCGCATTGCTGCAAGGCTAAATTCCAAATCACACGGAGCATTGCTAGAGATCGACCTGGCTGCAATGGCGAGGAACATAAAGTGGTATGAACGATTTCTTAATCCCACGACCAAGGTCATGGTCATGGTTAAGGCGGCGGCATACGGCAGTGGAGCTATTCCGGTAGCGAGGTATCTCTCCTCACGGCACCTAGACTATCTGGCGGTGGCATATGCGGATGAGGGTGTCGAATTGCGCCAGGCCGGCATTGAGTTGCCCATCTTGGTACTCAACCCCGAGCAAGTACAGTGGTCTCTGCTTTTTGAGCATCAGCTCGAACCGGAAGTCTACCGATTGGATCAATGCGAGCGTCTGGCTAGAGCTGCCGAGCGGCATGAAAAGACTCTTGGCATTCACCTGAAGATTGACACAGGCATGGCTCGCTTGGGTTTTTCTCCAACAGAACTTGAGGCACTGACCCGTTTTCTTCAAGACTGTCCTTGGTTGCGTGTAAAGTCTATTTTCAGTCATCTCTCGGTGGCTGATGACCCGCGGGAAGACGCATTTTCGGTAGATCAGTGCAATCGTTTCCTCGCCTTGGCTGGTCAGATTTCGTCTAGAATGACCGAAAAGCCGCTGTTGCATATCCTCAATAGCAATGGAATTGTCCGATTTCCCCAATTCCAGTGTGACATGGTGCGGTTGGGCATTGGTATTTATGGCGTTGGGATAACTGGTGTAGAGCTAGAGCCAGTACACACCTTGAGTTGTGAAATCTCTCAAATCAGAAGCGTTGCAGCAGGCAGTAGTATCGGCTATGGCCGCGGCGAGATTGCTGCACAAGATCTGCAGGTTGCGACTATGGGCATTGGATATGCAGATGGATTGATACGAAAAGCAGGCAATAGACGTTATTCCGTTTTAGTTAATGACCAGATGGCACCAATCGTGGGCAATATTTGTATGGATATGACGATGATCGACGTAACTGGTTTGAAAGGTGTGAAAGTGGGATCTCGAGTCATTGTTTTTGGTAAAGAGCTCTCTGTCAAGGCATTAGCAGATGCAGCAGAGACGATACCTTATGAGGTTTTTACGAATATTTCTGCTCGAGTACGTCGCGTCTACACACAGGAGTAATTCTGAAAGTCAAATTGTATTTTTACGACCTTAAAACAGTCTTTGAACAGATTCTCATGAAGCGAATTTTCGCCCTTATTGCAGTCACCTTTTTTGGCATTTGCACTTTTGCACAAGCCCAGGAAGAGATTCTCTTTACCGTTGAGGATCAACAAATTCCATTGAGTGAATTTGTCTACATCTACGAAAAAACCAACCGAAATAAGGCCGATTATTCGGAGGCCTCGGTGATGGAATATCTAGACCTCTATCGCAAGTTTAAATTGAAGGTGCAGAAGGCGAGAGCTATGCGCCTTGACACCATAGTCTCCCTGCAGCAAGAACTTGCAGGGTATCGAAAGCAGCTAGCCAACACATACTTGAATGACAAAGAGGTGCTCAATCGGCTGGTGGAGGAGGTGCATGAACGCATGCAAGAAGATGTAAGTTTTAGCCACATACTCTTTCGCATTGGTGTAGGAGCTTCTGAGCAGGAAGAAGAAGCGGCCTACACAAAGGCACTAGGTATTTTGGAAGAACTCCGCGATGGAGGAGATTTTGAGCAGCTGGCACTAAGGCATTCAGACGACGAGTCGGTAAACGATAACAAAGGCACTGTAGGCTATATGACTGCCATGATGCCGGATGGATTTTACGATCTAGAAAATGCGCTTTACACCCTACCAACAAAGACGTATTCTCGGCCCATTCGTTCAAAAATCGGCTATCACATCGTGCGCGTCAATGCCCGCCGAGCAGCACGGGGCGAAGTCGAAGTGCGGCAAATATTGATACGATCTGGGAAAAATAAGGATGCCAAATCTCGGATTGATGAGCTGTACGAAGAGCTGAAAAATGGAGCAGACTTTGAAGAGTTGGCAAGCAATGTATCTGAAGATAGGAAGACCGCTCCCAACGGTGGTTATCTCGGTTTCTTTGGGATAAACACGTATGAGAGTGCTTTTGAGAGTACGGCATTTCGACTGAAAAACGACGGTGATTTTTCAGTGCCAGTCAATACCAAAATTGGTTGGCATCTTATTCAAAGAGTGAGCCATAAATCGATCGCTCCCCTGGAAGAAATGCGACGCGCACTGGAAGCAAAGATCGCGAAAGACACTCGCTTTCAGGTTGCTGAAGAATCCATGATAGACCGTATCCGAGACGAAAACGACTATGCAGAGCATGGCTGGGATAGGGAGTTATTTCTACAAGAAATTGGTGATGATTTCCGCACCTATCAATGGAAATCGCCCACGGATTTTACCGACCAAGACCTGTTTACCATCGGGGCGAGCAAAAAATCAGTTTCTGATTTTCTCCAATATCTCGCCACAAATTCTGCCGATCGACTGAGACTCAATCGCATCGAGCAGCCGCTTGAAGCGATCGGCACCCTGTATGATAAATTTCAGGAAGGAGCTCTTTTGGAATTTGAAGAAAGTCAGCTCGATGAAAAGTATCCTGATTTTAAAGCGCTCATGCGTGAATACTCAGAAGGAATTTTACTTTTCGAAGCCACCAAGATGAAGGTATGGGATAAGGCATCAGAAGATACCACCGGACTGGAGGCTTTCTATCGAAATCATAAGCAAAACTATTTGTGGCCGGAGCGGGCCAATGTGGAAACCATTACGATCAATACGACCGAACCAGCAGTGTTGAAAAAAATCTTGGCCAAAGTGCCTTCAGGTAAGGGCTCCAAGTTGATTAAGAAGTTTAACAAGAAGCGCGAGCTCGTTCAGATTCAATCGAACATGATCGATAAGGACGAGCTTGATCCCGATTTAACTTGGAAAGCCGGATCGGTGAGTGACCAAGTAGTGGACGAAAGCCGTGATCGAGTTATGCTCAAGCGGGTCGATAAAATATTTGCACCTCAGCCCAAGACACTTAATGAGGCCCGTGGATACATTATCGCAGACTATCAGGACTATTTGGAAAAGCAATGGATCAAAGACCTCGAGAAGGAATATAAGGTGGAGATCAATGACCAGGTGCTCACTGCGCTTATTAAGTAATGAGTCTCCTCCGAAAACTCGTCAAATCAAAAATGACTCTTTCGGCGATCTTTCCATTTTTCTCAATTGACTGATACTCAGGCATCACCCAATCTCCAAAAGTGTAAATCTCATCCAAAATAGAAGCATTTTATGAAGATGGTACTTTCCGGAGGAGACTCAACAATCATTTTGCTGCTTCGTCTGCTTGCGATTCCTCTGCTAGCAATTATCTTACTGCAATGTCAGCCTGATCAAGGAGTAGGCGACAAGCTGATCGCGGAGGTGTTTGACAAACGTCTGTATCAATCGGAAGCCGACCAAGTGATTCCAGCATCCGCATCTGCCGCCGACAGTTTGTTATTTCGCAATGCCTATGTCGAGCGCTGGATTCGCGAGCGTCTTATGATGATCGAAGCGGAGCAGAACCTACCTGCTGACCTGGCCTTAGAGGATCTAGTGCAAGACTATCGCGAGTCCATGATCCGCCATCAGTATGAAAAAATGCTCGTAGAGAATCTACTGGATACCACCATTGTCCAGACGGAATTAGAAACATATTACCAGGAGAATAAGTCGCAGTACATTTTGGAATCCGTGATTGTGCGCTGCCGGTTTATCCGGGTGGACAGTCTTGATTCGGAGATACGCAAAGAGATTGAATCGCTCTGGACCACAGATGATCTTGAAGAGCATCAGCGTCTCTTGAGCCTTTGCAATGAGCACGCGAAGACTTTTTACCTCAACGACAGTGTGTGGCATCGACTTGCACAAGTCCAGGCAGAGATGCCTCCTGGCACAGTAGATGAAAAGCTGATTCGAGACAGCAAGACCTTCAAAATCAGTAATGATGAATCTTATTATTTCCTTAAAATCCTGGAAGCTCGGGACGAAGAGGAAATTGCTCCGTTAACCTTTATTAAAGAGCAAGCAAGCAAAGTGATTCTTCACAAGCGTAAGTTGGAATTGCTAGAAAAAATAAAAGAAGATCTTTATCATCGCGCTTCGTCTCAGAAACGCATTAAAGTACATACAGGATGAGAGTAGTCTATTTTTTGTTGAGTCTATTTTTTGTGTCTAGCCTACATGCACAAGAACTGATCATCGACAAGGTCATCGCCACAGTGGGCGATGAATTGGTCCTACTCTCAGAAGTGGAGCAACAATATGCCTATGAATCTGAGCGCGCCGGTGGCCAGCCCGAGTCAGCCAAGTGTGGGCACATGGAGACAATAATGCTTTCTAAGCTCTTGAATAACCAGGCCAAACTCGACAGTGTCATAGTATCTGAAGATGAAATCGAAGCACAACTGGAACAGCGCATCGACTACATCCTCGGCTTGATGAACAATGACATCCAGCAATTTGAAGAATACTATGGCAAGGGAGTAGCTGCGGTGCGCAATGAGATGCGTGAGAGTCAGCGCGAGCAGATGACCGCCGAGCGGATGCAATCTCAAGTGCTTGCCGGTACAACCATCACACCTTCAGAGGTCAAGGCGTACTTTGATCTGATACCCCCAGATAGTCTGCCGTACTTTAGCTCTGAGGTGGAAATTGGTGAGATAGTTCTGCCCCCGGTCATCAACGATGTAGAGCGTCAGGCAGCCGTCGATGAGCTGACCTCGCTAAAGGAACAGATCGAAGGGGGAGCTTCCTTTGAAGAGCTGGCTAAAAAGCACTCAGATGACTTGGGCTCCGGACGAGTGGGAGGCGACTTGGGTATGCAGAGACGGGGCACGTTTGTTCCAGCATTT
>CAJQNM010000077.1 GCA_905479665.1 uncultured Saprospiraceae bacterium | reverse complement strand
CGGAAAGCACTGAATGTATCTGGCGTTTGAGTGATCGGAAAAGGGAGGTCGCGCGTATAGTATAACATCTTGCCCCGAGCATAGCGGATTTCTTGACCGATCGACCAGAGGTTCTGCTCTAGCTGATCCTGTACTTGCACTTCGTCTCGTGTACGCTCACGGTTGCAAAACACCCATTTGGTACGTAGCTTTTTTGCGAGTGCAGTAAGCTCATCTTCGGGCTTACCCGTTCGCACGATCAGATCACTGCCCAATGCTTGCAAATGCAGTCGTAGATCTTGCACACTCTGATGCAGAAATCGCAGGCGATGATCTCCTGTCTTGGAAAAACCAAAACGAGTCTTCCCTTGGCAGGTACGCTCATCAAAGACATAGACCGGAAAAACCTCATCGACCGAATGCATGGCCTCCGTCATGGCTTCATTGTCATCAAGCCGTAAATCGTGGCGAAACCATATTATTGCTCTCCGTTTCATTTAGACTTTTGCCAAACCAATTACTCTAATCTCTGTTCTTTTGCGTACAGGGTACTTCTAGAAGTACCCTAAAGATTACATTTACAAACGGATAGGCGACCACATGGTTGAAATTAGAAGATTTAGAAGACTTTCAATATGAAAATTAAATTTCTGCACGCTTTTGCTGTGCTTCTTTTCTTTGGTATAATTAGTTGTAGTTCTGAACCAAAGGTGCCCACTAATGCATCTGTCGAATTAAAATCTGATCTACAGCCTCTGTACGATGAAGTAATGACAGTGCATGATGAAATGATGCCCAAGCTTAATGACATCACGAAACATCAGACGACCCTGCGAAACCGGCTAGATACGCTCCGCACTCAACCTGAACTAAAACAAGAGCTCATGCGCACCAACTCGATATTGGGCGATTTGAATCGTGCAGAAGATGCTATGTGGACCTGGATGCATGGGTTTGGGGCGCTCGACACCATCCCTCAGCACAAACAGGAGCAATGGCTGCGACAGGAACGAGCAGATGTAGAAAGCATGAAAAACCTGATGCTAAGCAGTATCACGAAAGCCGAAGAATTTACCCGATGAGAAACCTATTATTCCTTTTGGCCGCAATGACATTGCTGCTCGCATGCCAGACTGAAGCGGAAGTAAAATCACTGCCCATTTTGGGAGAGCGTGATATTGTCGATGGAGATACCGTCTATCACACGATACCTGCTATAAGATTTATCGATCAAGAGGGAGATAGTGTGACCAATGCGACCTTCCAAGACAAATTGATGCTGGCAGATTTCTTCTTTACCTCATGCCCCACCATCTGCCCCAAAGTGAAGCGCCAGATGTTGCGGATACTCGCTGAGTATGACGACGAAGACCGGCTGGTCGTTCTCTCGCATAGTATCGACTATCGCAAGGACTCCGTACCAGTCTTGAAGCAGTATGCAGACAAGCTCGGTATCGACGCAAACAGATGGCATTTGGTGCAACTCCAGAAAAATGAAGTAGAAAAGTATGCCAACGAATACTTCAATGTGGCGTTCGAGGATGAAAGCGCGGAGGGAGGTTTTGACCACAGTGGTCGCATCATGCTGATCGATACTCAGGGTCGCATACGAGCGTATGCCGAAGGGACAGAGCCAGAGAGTGTGGACCAACTCATCGCCGATATACGGCTGCTGCTCAATGAGACCTAGCCTCCTTCTTTTAGCACTGATATTTTCACTCCTTTCTTGCAGCCCTCCGCGCTATCCCCAAGGAGAGTCACTCTATCTCCACTACTGCGCCAGTTGTCACATGGATGATGGAGGGGGCCTGATGGCGCTCTACCCTCCTATCTCCGATTCGGACTATTTGCGTGCGCACTACACTGAGTTTGCCTGCATCGTGCGGCATGGCATCCAGGATTCTATCCGAGTCAATGATGTGCTTTTCACCACACCCATGGAGGGCATCGCCAGAATCAATGAAGTCGAGATTGCCAACATCTTTAACTACATCAGGAGTACCTGGTATCCTCAACTACCCTTGCTATCTGAGCTGGAGGTAAAATCTCAACTAGAAAATTGTGGATCTGCCACAGAGAAAGCACAATAATCAAAATTGATACGTTTAAGAAAAGGACGTCTAGGGCTGCCGTTACGAGATGTGATTTCGACCGTAATTTTGACTATTTTTGAAACTTGATCATTAAGAAGATATGAGTAAAATTGCTATCTGTTTTTGCTTGATTTGTTATGGAGTATGCCAAGCCCAGGAGGCCGAACTGAGTTTTGAAGGGCCCAGTGGCAATGATCCTGTACTGGTGGAAAAGTGCACCAACGACACTTCGTATGTGGTACTTACTCCCGCTGCTGACACATTGCCTTTCTCGGGAAGCATCACGCTGGCAGGTTCTGCTGAGAGTGATGTAGACTTTGTCATCGAGCTTCCGCTCACTATTCTGTTTGAAGGCGGAAATACTCCCATCAGGATACCAATCACGGTGATCGATGATAATGTCATCGAGGGCTTGGAAGAAATCATTGTTCAACTGATTGACTCAACAGACCTAACTGTTGTATCAGAACTGACCATTTCTATTGTTGATGCACCCGCGATCACCATTTCCGGATCAGACACCCTTGAGATCTGTCAAGATGCGCTCGTGTCTCTTAGTGCGGAATCAAATTTGCTAGATGTAGTCTGGACCTATGGCAGTGCAGAGATGTCAGGTAGCGATATTGAGATCCGT
>CAJQNM010000076.1 GCA_905479665.1 uncultured Saprospiraceae bacterium | reverse complement strand
AACCCAGATTGGCCATTGGCAGCGACGACGAGGATGGATTGACCTCCGTGAATATCACCCCTAGCCAGATGAAGACAGGGCAGGAACAAATTGTGGCTGATCGGATTTTTGGCATATTATCGCAGGAGCGTGAAGCAAAATCCAAAACCATAAAGGCTCCGGCAGCTCAGGTCGCCGGGCGATGGAAGGTTGATATAGAATTCTCCAGCAGTACATCTGTACACACCTTATTTCTGGAGCAGGATGGCAATTGGATTCAGGGATCTCACCAAGGAGATTTCTCGATGCGGGAAATGGTGGGAATGATTGAAGGCGACCAGGTAAAGCTACGCAGCGATGATCGTCATACCGCAGATAATATCACGAACATATTTCATGGAAAAATAGCGGGTGATACGATCTCCGGGTCGATCTACATGGGCGAATACCTCACCGCGGAATTTAAAGCCACAAGGCATCCCTATAAAATAATTAAAAAACCTGTGGTCGTTCCCGGCGGCCCCCCTTTAGCGACGTAATCGGGTACTTCTCGACTGAGTAGATCTTGACAGAAACTGGCTTTAGCCAATGAGAAATTGAAAGATTTAAATGCATATACACCAGGCGGCCGCGGGAATGGTAGGCTTGCCAAAAACATCATTCTAGGGGTGATTGTATTCTTCAGCTTCGCTGTATATGCTCAGGCGCAAGAGATTGATATTCTAATAAAAAATGGGCACGTTTTCGATCCGAAAAATAATATTGATGGAATATTGGATATCTCAATCTCGGATGGCAAAATAGATCAAGTGGCCCAAGGTATTGACACAGCGCACGCCAAGAAGGTCATTGATGCGACGGGGCTATATGTATGCCCAGGTCTGATTGACATTCATACGCATGTATTTGTGGGTACAAAAGCAAACAGATTTGCCGATGGCAACAACAGTTTATCTCCCGATGATTTTAGCTTCAAGGCTGGGGTTACGACGGTTGTTGATGCTGGAACTTCTGGTTGGCAGAATTTTCCGCTCTTCAAAAGTCAGGTGATCGACGAATCGAAGACCAGGATCTTGGCCTTCTTAAATATCGTAGGTACCGGAATGACGGGGGATAGCCTTCAGAATGATCTCAATGGAATGGACGCTGAAAAGACAGCGGAAGTGATACAGGAGTATGCGGACCTCATCGTCGGCGTAAAAATTGGCCACTTCGAAGGAGAGACATGGACGCCGTTTGATCGGGCCATTGAGGCTGCGGCCATGACCAGCCGGCCTCTTTTTGTGGAGTGTCATCTGCCGCAGTATACCCTGCAGGATCAGCTCGACCGCATGCGTCCTGGTGACATTATTACCCATTCATTTGAAAATATTTCGGAACGCGCCCCTGTCGTGAATACCGATGGTAAAGTCTTGCCCTATGTACATGAGGCAAAGGAAAAAGGCATTCTATTTGATGTCGGACATGGAGGGTCTGGGTTCTGGTTTAACCAAGCCATCCCGGCATTTAGGCAAGGACTTTGGCCGGATTCTTTTGGTACAGATCTGCATCGATTCAGCATGAACGCCGGGATGAAGGATATGCTGAATCTCATGTCTAAGTTTTTGAATATGGGGATGCCTTTGCAGGAAGTCCTCCTGCGCGGCAGCTGGAATCCCGCTAAGGCAATTAATCGAGAAGATCTGGGAAATCTGAGTGTTGGGGCTGTCGCAGACATTGCCATACTCAGCATCAAGAAAGGCAAATTTGGCTTTGTCGATGCGCGCAACAATCGGATAGAAGGCGATCGTAAACTGGAAGCGGAACTGACCATTCGAGCGGGAAAAATTGTGTGGGACTTAAATGGAATTTCAGCACGGAAATATGAGTAGTTGCGACAAATCCAACTCTAACTCTGAATTAACTATTGTAAGATTGAACACTTTTTTATGTAAGAAAAGGAATACCTATTTCTTACACTTATCATAGATGTTTCTTACATTTGCAACATGAGCATTGATGATCAGATAGAAGAAATAATAGAGAAAGCAAAGGAGGGGGCACTATTTTTTGTGGACGACTTTTCATCTATAGGTTCTCGAGCAGCCATCTACACTACCTTACATAGAATGACCAAGAGAGGGCTGATAGAAAGAGTGGCACAAGGTATATATGTAAAACCAAGGCTGAGTGAACTACTTAATTCAGAAATAATGTCCACCGCAGAAGAATTAGCCAAGGCGATAGCGAATCGTGACAGAGCAAGATTATTACCTACAGGTAGCTATGCCCTCCATGCTTTAGGTTTGTCCACACAGATTCCACTAAAATTAGTGTATTACACTGATGGCAAAGCAAGAACGCTACAGGTTGCTAATCGCACTATTCAGTTCAAAAAAGGGAGTCCTAAAAAATTAGCGTTGAAAGGGGCAATCAGCCGATTAGTGGTCCAGGCACTAAGTGAGATAGGCAATGGAAATATTACAATAGAAGAGGAAAGACTCCTGCTGGAAAAACTTAAGAAAGAAAACATTCGAGACCTAAAGCATGACATTGCATTAGCACCTGTCTGGATAGCGGAAATCATGACTAGAGCAATGAGACAATGAGTTATTTGGACTTTTATAAAGCCAAGAAAGAAGAGAAACTCCTTGTCTTTCAAGAAGCTTCAAAACAATTGCAATTGCCAGCATATGCCATAGAGAAAGATTGGTGGGTTGTACAGACATTAAGGGTAATTTTTCAAATGGATGTAGGCAAGCATCTATTGTTCAAAGGAGGTACATCATTAAGTAAGGCTTGGAGCTTGATTAATCGATTTTCAGAAGACATTGATTTGGCTCTTAATAGAGAATTTTTGGGTTTTAAATCGGGATTAATAAGCAAAGCTCAAGTAAGGAAGCTAAGAACTGCCTCATTCGGATATATAACAGATTCATTCTATGAAGACCTTCAAGCTACTTTCACCGAAGCAGGTTTTGACCATGTGACTTTTGCCTATGAAAACTTAGGTGATGGAGATCAAGATCCAGTTTCAATTTTAGTTCAATATCCTGCATTGATCAATCATCCAGAATACATACAAACCAAGAGTGAAAGTTGAAATGGGAAGTAGATCACTCAAAGACCCATATAGTGATCGATCCTTTAAATCTATATTGAGTGAACAATTCTCAGACAAAGGCTATGCAGATACTGAAATCACAGTTCCATGTATAAATCAGGAAAGAACCTACATTGAAAAACTTTTTCTCTTACATGAAGAATTCCAAAGGCCAGAGGATAAAATAAGAGTGGACAGATTAAGCAGGCATCTATATGATATATTTCAGATCTCAAACAGTGATTACAAGGAGCAAGCACAAGATGCAGCGTTAATATCTCAGATAATAGCACATAGAAAAAGATTCAATGCAATAAAAGGGGTGGATTACAAATCTCACTTTCCACCAAACCTAAATCCAATTCCTCCTGATAAATACATAGATGCATGGAAAGCTGACTATAAGAAAATGCAAGATGAAATGATACCGGGTGATAGTCCATCATTTAGTGAATTGATATCCAAAGCAAAAGAAGATGTATCGGAATTCAATGATCTAAAACTTGAAGAAGATGGCAAATAATTTTATAACAAATAATATTAATTTACCTCTTCCCTTGGTCATGCCATCTTCGCGGCGTAAATTGAATAAAATGAAGTATTTAATGAACAATCGCTCTAGTATGCCGGAAACGGGCAGGGTTTGCAGGATTTTGGCAATAATACTTTTTGTCAACCCCATTTTATTAATGCCTCTTTTTGCGCAACAGATTGACATTCTTCTGAAGGGTGGCCATCTTATTGATGCAAAGAATGAGATCGACGCCCTCATGGATGTTGCCATCCTGGACAATAAGATCAGTCAAGTAGCTCCAAACATACCGGAGGACAGTGCTAAACAGGTGATCGATGTGAGTGGGATGGTGGTAACACCCGGAT